>CAMBJF010000055.1 GCA_945867875.1 uncultured Ruminococcus sp.
TCTACACACTGCATATCGTCGGCAGCGTCAGATGTGTATAAGAGACAGTGCTCCGACAGCGGAAAGTTCCTTGCAGAATTTAATGACGCAAAGCTCAAAGCAGACGTTGTTATCCTTGACCCTGCAAGAGCAGGCTGCGACAGAAAATTCCTCACAGAGCTTGTAAGGACATCTCCCGAACGTATTGTTTAGGTTTCCTGCGAGCCCGAAACTCAGTCAAGAGACGTTTTCTTCCTGATAAAAAGCGGTTACAGGCTGAAAAAGCTTATGCCTGTGGATATGTTTCCGTTTACTAATCATGTGGAGTGTGTGGCTTTATTGACCAAAACTAAAGAGTGATCGGCATATCATGTCCTATGTTCCTTATTTCATTTTGACCTCTAAGTTCATATATCTGATTAAATTTTTTATTGAAAATCCCTGCAAATTGCTGTATAATTAAATAAAACATTTCGGAAAGGATCGGATAAAAATGATCGGACAGTACATAGCTGCTCTTGCGCAGTACGGACTTGAAACGGGACTTATCGCCCCCGAGGACAGGACATTCGCAATAAACTCCATTCTCAGCGTTCTTGAACTCGATGATTACGAAGAGCCTGAGACTATTCCCGAAGAGAGCCTTGAAAATATCCTCAAAGCTCTCCTTGACTATGCCTGCGAAAAGGGCATCATCGAAAACAGCATCGTTTACAGAGACCTTTTTGACACAAAGCTTATGGCGTGTCTCACCCCCCGTCCCTCCGAGGTCATCGGAAGGTTCAGAGCGGATTATGAAGAGTCTCCCGTAAAGGCAACGGACAATTTCTATAAATTCAGCCGTGACACCGACTATATCCGCCGCTACCGTATCGCAAAGGACATCAAGTGGAAAGCCGACACCGAATATGGCGAGCTTGACATCACCATAAACCTCTCCAAGCCCGAAAAGGACCCCAAGGCAATTGCCGCCGCAAAGAACGCAAAGCAGAGCGGCTATCCCAAGTGCCTCCTCTGTCCTGAAAATGTGGGCTATGCAGGCAGAGTAAATCACCCCGCAAGACAGAATCACCGCATTATCCCTGTAAACATCTGCGGCGAGGAATGGGGCTTCCAGTATTCCCCCTATGTTTACTACAACGAGCACTGCATTCTTTTCAATCAGAAGCACACTCCTATGATAATTGACAGAAAGGCTTTTGAAAAGCTTTTCGATTTCGTAAGACAGTTTCCCCATTACTTCATCGGCTCAAATGCAGACCTGCCCATAGTAGGCGGCTCAATTCTCAGCCACGAGCATTTCCAGGGCGGAAACTATACATTTGCAATGGCGAAAGCTCCCGTGGAAAAGGATTACACCATAAAGGGCTATGAGGACATAAAGGCAGGCAGAGTTAAGTGGCCTATGTCCGTTATCAGGCTCAGCGGCAAGTCTCCCGAAAGGCTTGCGGAGCTTGCCGACCATATCCTTGCAAGCTGGAGAGGCTATACCGATGAAGCCGCATTCATCTTTGCCGAGACAAACGGCGAGCCCCACAGCACCATAACCCCCATTGCCCGCAGAAACGGCGATATGTACGAGCTTGACCTTGTTCTCAGAAACAACATCACCACTGAGGAGCACCCACTCGGAGTGTTCCACCCCCACGCCGAGCTTCATCACATCAAAAAGGAGAACATCGGACTTATCGAGGTAATGGGACTTGCAGTTCTTCCCGCACGTCTTAAGGGCGAGATGGAAGCTCTTGAAAAGGTGCTCGTCGAAAAGGGCGCAAAGGCTCTGAGAGATGACCCTGTTCTTGAAAAGCACGCTGACTGGGCAGAGGAGTTTGCAGCCCGCAGAGAAATAACTCCCGAGAATGTTTCCGAGGTAGTCCGTGACGAGATAGGCAAGGTCTTTGCAAAGGTTCTCGAGCACGCAGGCGTTTACAAGCGCACTGCCGAGGGAATGGCTGCCTTTGACAGATTTGTGGATACTCTTTGATATTTATATAATACTAATTTCAAACCAACCTATAGACAGATACGACAGCTATGATTCCGTCACTCTTCGTCAAGCTCCTTTGCCGGGCGGCAAGCCCGCCTGCAGTCGCTTTCCTTGATTGACGAAATCCTATCTGCCGTCCTTGTCTATAGAACGGTTTGAAATTAGTATAAGAAGTACAAAGCCGCTTTCTGGGTTCCGAAGGCGGCTTGTTTTACCTATTTTATCTGTAGCTCTTTTGGAGAATTTCAAGTATATCCTGCTTTGTAAGGGTGTATTTTTCCCATTCGATGCCAGTGTTGTCAACGGTCATCTCCGCAATTTTGGCAAGGTCGGCGGGCTTTATGCCGTATTCTGACATCGACATATGCCGACAGCCCGTTTTGTCCATAAGGGCAGTGAGACCATTTACAAAGCCTGTTCCGTTATGTCGGTTCTTAATGCCCATAAATTCGCCAAGCTCGTCAATAAGCTCGGGTCTCAGGGTACCCACCTTTTTGTAATATTCCTCCGCCACGAAAAGGAGCGTGAGACCGTGGGCGATGTTCGGGAAAAGTCCGCCTATGGTTTGGGCGATTATGTGGTGGGAGGTGGTTCCGCATATGGACATTGAGTAGCCTGCAAGGATATCTGCCGCATATGCCATATTTTCCCTCGCCGTCATATTGCTGCCGTCATTTACGGCTTCGGGCAGCCATTTGTTCACCGTTTCCACGCCGTCACGGGCATAAAGGTCAAGGAGACGGTTTTCGTGCTCATTGGTTATGAAGCATTCGGAAACGTGGAAAAGAGCGTCAAAGCCCTGATATATAGTCTGATTTTTTGGCAGCGAGACCATAAGTGCGGGGTCGATAAAGGATACAAGTGGAAATATGGCGTCGTTTGTGAAGTCAAATTTCTCGTCCGTGTTCTCATTTGTTATTACGCTGTAGGGGTCAGTTTCCGTGCCTGTGCCCGAGGTGGTGGTTATGGCGACAACGGGAGCGGCTCCCGCAGGCTCTTTCCGTCCGCCGCTGCCTGTGTATGCATAGTCCCAGAGGTCGCCGTTATTTTTCATCATAAGGGCAATTGCCTTTGCAGCGTCAATGCTGCTGCCGCCGCCCACTCCGATAACAAAGTCGCAGCCGCATTCCTTGGCTTTTGCAGCCCCTTCCATAACCTGTGCTTTGGTGGGATTTGGGGTAATTTTGCTGTATAAAACATATCCGATGCCCTTTTTGGCAAGGGCGTTTTTTATCTTGTCCGCAATTCCCGTTTTAACTGCCGATGAGCCGTTTGAGGTTACGATAAGGGCTTTCTTTCCGGGCATATCATAGTCCGCAAGGCTGTCGGTGCAGCCTGTTCTGAAGATTATTTTTGCAGGGTTATAATTATTTGCGGTAAGCATTTTTCATTCCTCCGTTTATTCAGAAAAACCGCAGCATTTCAATGTGCGAAACGCTGCGGTTTTTTGGTTGATTATTATTTACCGAAAATGGGGTCGTTCAGCACATCTTTGTACATTTCAATGTATTTGTCGGGTCTGAAATCCGTGCCGCCCACAGCGGGATTGTAGATGAATTCATCTCTTGTTGCAAGAGTGAGGTCAATGGTGGCTGTGAACATTTCCGATTCCTTTGCCACAGGCTCATTGAACTTGTGACCTGCGTAGTAGAATACCTCCCAGAAGTTTCTGGAGGGGCCCATTATGCTGCTGCCGCCCCAGAAAACATTGTCCTTGTCCTTGCCGCCAAGGTTTGAGGAGGCAATGTATATCTGATTCTGAATTACCTGAGCTTCAAGTGTTGTAGGACCAACGGCAGGGCCGTGGCACTCGGCAAGAGCTGTGCAGTTGATGTAAAGGCGTGCGCCCTTTGCGGCATAATATCTCATCATCTCAGGGAAGCAGTAGGAATCATAGCATATAGCGATTCCTATGGGGCCCCACTCTGTATCAAGGAGGAAGGGCTTTTCGCCACGGGTTGCCCAGTTTGGCTCAGGAGGAGGGAGCTGCATCTTTCTGTAGGAGCCTACCAGACCGTCGGGGGAGAACACCGCAAGAGCATTATAGATAACGGATGGGTCGGAGGGGTCTCTCTCAGGCATACCGAATACAACATAAATGCCAAGCTTCTTTACAAGCTCCTCTACCTTTTCGGTGCTGGGGCCCGGGATAGTTTCCGCAAGGAGCGTCTGCATCTTTTCAGCCTTGGGCTTTTCGGGCTCGTCATCATAGCCTGTGAGAGCCATTTCGGGGAATATCACGATGTCGCTGCCCTTTTTTGCCGCAGCTTCGATGTATCCCATAATGCGGTTCAGGTTCTTGTCCTTTTCACCCCATTTTGCATTGAATGTGACGGTGGATACAGTGATAATGTCTTTCATAACGATACCTCCATTATATAAATTTTTATTTGATTTTTTATACCGAAAGATATTTCTGAACAAGGTCGTCGGACATATCTTCCTTCATACCGCTTGCAACTATTTTGCCTTTCTGCATCATAATGAAGCGGTCGGCGACCTTTCGGCAGAAGCGGTAATTCTGCTCGACTACCACAATGGTAACGCCCATTTCATTGCGGACACGGTTGAGAATATGTGCTATCTCCGCAACAACATTCGGCTGAATGCCCTCTGTAGGCTCATCGAGGATAAGCATTTTCGGGTTCGACATCAGGGCACGTCCGATTGCCAGCTGCTGCTGCTGTCCGCCTGAGAGAACGCCGCCCTTTCGTTTCATATGCTCTTCAAGAGCGGGGAAAAGGTCAAGTATCTTCGCTTTCTGACCCGCAAGGTCTTTGGTGTGGGCATATCCGCCAAGGTCGAGGTTTTCCTCAACGGTGTAGTCGGGGATAATCTCACGTCCCTGGGGCACATACGCCATTCCCATAAGTGAGCGGGAGTGGGCGGGGAGCTTTGTAACGTCCTTGTCGAGGAAGCTTATCGTGCCCGATTCGGGTGTGAGCACGCCCATCATTGATTTGAGCAGGGTGGTTTTTCCCACGCCGTTTCTTCCCATAATTACAAGCTTTTCGCCCTCGTTTATGGTAAGGTCTATTCCGTTTATTACACGGCTTTTTCCGTAGTTGACGTGCAAGTCTTTGATATCAAGCATCAGTCACCCTCCTCGTCCATATCGTCTTTAAGATAAACCTGAATGACTTTTTTGTTGTTCTTTACCTCTGAAAAAGGTCCTTCCGCAAGCTTTCTGCCCTGATGAAGAACGGTAACGTAATCTGCTATCTGCTCAACAAATTCCATATCGTGCTCAATTACTATCAGGGTGTGCTCCTTGGCAAGCTCCTTTATCATCTGACCTGTTTTGTAGGTCTCGGTATCGGTCATGCCTGCCGCAGGTTCATCGAGGATAATAAGCTCGGGGGACTGGGCGATCACCATTCCTATCTCAAGCCACTGTCTCTGACCGTGAGCCAGCTCGGAAGCCATCATATCACGCTGATCGTAAAGATTTATCTGCCTAAGAACATCTTCGATCTTGCTCTTCTGCTCGGCACGCCTCCTGTAGGCAAATGCCTTGGGGATAGATGTGTAGCCGCCGAGAGCTATCTCGATGTTCTCAAAAACAGTCATATTGTCGAATACATTGGGACCTTGGAACTTTCTTCCAATGTGATATTTCGAGGCGATAACGCCGGGGTCTTTGCTTGTTATTTCCTCGCCTTTGAATAGGATATCGCCCTCGGTAGCCTTTGTTTTTCCTGTGATAAGGTCCATAAGAGTGCTCTTTCCCGCACCGTTGGGACCGATGATAACGTGTATCTCGCCCTCCTTGACATCAAGGTCAACATCGGATATGGCTCTGAATCCTGAGAATGATACCGTCAGACCTCTTATGGTAAGTATATCGGGTCCGTTTCTGAGATTTTCCGTACTCATAGTCAATCAACCTTTCTCCGAATTACTTTGCCGCAGCAGCTGCCTGTGCAGGTTCTTCCATAAGCTTCTTCTTTGCCTTGTCGGTGATTATTCTTCTCTGGAGATTTACTATCTGACCGATGATTCCATTGGGGATAAAGTAGATGACAACAAGGAGGAACGCACCGATGATGAGCTGCCATACACCTGAGAAATGCTCGGAAAGAAGGCTCTGTGCCCAGTTTATGAGGAGTGCTCCGAACACTGCTCCCGTAAGGTTTCCTCTGCCGCCGACCGCTACCCAGATAACTACCATTGTGGAAGCCGCAACACCGATATCCTCAGTGGTTATGGTGCTGGTTGCGGGGGCATAGAGAACGCCTGCGAGACCTGCGATCGCTCCGGAAATGGTGTAGATGAGAATTTTGAAAGCGCCTGCGTTGTAGCCTAAGAAGCCGAGACGGGCTTCATTTTCTCTTACCGATGTGCAGACCTTTCCGACTCTGCTCTTTGTGAGCCAGAGGCAGAAGAGGAACACAAGAACGCCGATGCCGAGGATAACATAATAATAAGCTGTTTTGCTGAGGGGGTCGCTGCCGTTAATGGCAAATCTCTTGATGCTTTGGAGACCGTTGAAGCCGTTGGTGTACTTCTGGACATTGATTATGAAGTCCTTGAAGATCTGAGCCAGTGCAAGAGTGATGATGGTGAAGAAAACGCCCTTTATCTTGCTGGAAAATACAAAGTAGCCGATGAGCGCCGCAAACAGTGCGGGAACTATAACGCCGAGTATCGCCGCCACTATGGGGTTTTGCAGGGGAAGATAGAACCAAGGTATCTCGGTTATGCCCTCACGCTGCATAAATGCGGGGACAACGCCGTTTTGTATCTGATAGGAAAGACCTATGAGGTAGCCGCCCATTCCGAAAAGAACGGCGTGACCGAGACTTAGAAGTCCCGTATAGCCCCAGAGGAGGTCAAGGGAAAGTGCGAATATTGCGTAGCATATGTAACGTCCCATCATTTCAACACGGAACTCTTCTGTCATAAGGGGGAATATCGCAAGGAATATCAGTATTATCACATCAAAGTATCGGTTGAGAGGGAGCTTTGCCAATGAGCTTTTAAGTTTACTCATAAGGATTTATCTCCTTTCCTTTGTGAACAAGCCTTCGGGCTTGAATCTGATAAGGACAATAACTATCATAAAGATGATTATTTTTGCCCAAGTCTCGTTGAGGAAGCCTGCTGTAACGGTCCTGCCCTCACCGATGATGAAGGAGGAAACTGCCGTTCCGAAGAAGGACTGAACGCCGCCCACAACGTTTGTCATAAATGTGTCCGTAAGATAGGTGGAGCCCATATCATAGGAAACGCCTGTTGTGGGAGCAAGAATGCAGCCTGCAACGCCTGCAAGACCTGCACCGTAGCCAAAGGTAAGGGTATCAACGGAAGCAGTCTTTATACCGAGACATTCGGTCATCGTTCTGTTCTGAGTTACCGAACCGAGCTTTTTTCCGAAGGTGGTCTTTCTGAAAAGGAAAAGGGTAAATACAAGTATCAGTATTGCAAAAATTCCAACGAAAATGTTGTAATACGGTATGGTGACACTGCCGATCCTGAATGCACCGGGAAGCGGCATATGTACATTCTGTGAAAGGGGATATTTCAGACGGACAAGCTCAGTCAGGATAAGTGAGACCGCATATGTCGCAAGAATGGTTTCGGTGGGTTTTGAGTAAAGCTTTTTGATTATCACCTTTTCTATCAGCATACCGATAAGGGCTGTGATAAGAAATGCACCTGCGATAGCGACTCCGAAGGGAAGTCCCACAACCTCCATCAGCACGTATGCCGAAACACCGCCTACCATTATCATCGAGCCGTGAGCCATATTCGTTACGTTCATATAACCGAATATGATAACAAGACCCATTGTAGCGATAAGGAGTATGGAGGCCTGATTGAGGCCGTTTATGACCTGAGATAAAAATGTAGCCAAGATCGCTCACTTCCTTGTTATTCTGGTTTTCATCATACTTTTTTCCGAAAACGGCTGCCGCACGAGGGTGACTGTGCGGCAGTCTGATCGGACAGTTATTAAGGAATTGTCTTATAGTTTACTGTGGGTAGCAGAGGGGATCGTCCCAGGCGGGCATAAAGTTGGAATCCTTATACTCGGGATAAAGAACTGAGGGCCAAGGCTCAGGTCTGAGAGCCTCATCGGTAGAATAAAGGATATCTACCGTACCGTCGTGTATCTTACCGAATCTGGAATATACCCAAGTGCAGTGGTTGGAGTCATCGACCTTGATAGTGCCCTGAGGAGCATCGAATGTAACGCCTGCAAATGCATTTATAAGAGCATCTGTATTGGAAGGATCCTCAACCTTTTCAAGAGCACTCTTAAGGAGATAGCAGCTGTCATAGGTTGCTTCCGTAAGAACTGTTACAACTGTTCCGTCGTTGAAGAGGGAGTTGTACTTGTCAACGAAAGCCTTGGAAGCCTCTGTGTCAAGAGATGACCAGTAAGGCATTGATGCGTAGTGACCTTCGGAATAATCATTGCCTATAGCCTGAAGGTTGGACTCATCAATACTGATAGAGCAGATAGGCACTGTGTCTGCGGAAAGTCCGTACTGCTGATAATCCTTGTAGAAAGCAGTGTTGGAATCGCCGATGATAGCGGAATAAACAACATCAGCACCGCTGTCCTTGATCTTGTTTACGATAGTGGAGAAGTCTGTGTGACCGAGAGGAGCATATTCCTCACCGACAACCTCGCCGCCGTACATCTCAATGAGAGCACGTGCCTGCTTGTTGCAGGTCTTGGGGAATACGTAATCTGAGCCTACAAGGAACACCTTTTTGCCCACATTTTCCAGTATCCAGGGGATAAAGTCCGTAGCCTGCTGGTTTGGCATATTTCCTACATAGATAACGTTGGGATGAACTTCCTCGCCCTCGGTGTATGTGGGATAGATAAGAAGTGAATTATCGTCCTTCAATGTGGAAAGTGTTGCCTGACGGCTTGCGGAGGTGTAGCAGCCTACGGTTGCAACTACCTTGTCCTGCTCAATGAGCTTCTTGATCTTTTCTGTAGCCTTTGCGGGGTCGGAAGCATAATCCTCGTGGATATATTCTATCTGCTTGCCGTTTATTCCGCCTGCTGCATTTATTTCGTCAAACGCCATTTTACAAGCGTTTGTCATAGTCTTTTCAACAAGTGCGGTGGAGCCGCTCTCGGAGAACAGTACGCCGACCTTGATAACATCACTGTCGGAGCTGCCTGATGATGAAGATGAACCGTCTGAGCTTGAGCCCGAGCTTCCGCAGGCGGTAACTGACAGCATTAATGCCGCTGCAGCTGCAACAGCTGCTATTCTTTTGAACAGTTTCGTTTTCATAATATCAAATCCTCTCTCTCAGCATTCTTTCGTAAAAAAATACAGAGCCGAAGGAACTTTCCTTATCCTTCGGCTCTGAAGTTTAATGTATGGAATTTTTTACTTCTTGTAGGGGATGCCCTCGATAGGAGCGTATTCTACGCCGGGCATAGGTCTTGTAAGTGCCTCAACCTTCTTCTGTGTGCCTGCGGGATCCTTGATCCACTCATCATAGAAGCTGTAGGGGCAAACAGCCTCGCCGTACTTGTCTTCCTTGGAATTGATAGTGCCTGTGTAGCCTCTGTGGAGGAGCTTGTACAGGTGGTTCTGAGACTGCCAGTTTGCTCTTGCATCACGGATAGCGGATACTGAAAGCTGTGCGTACTGGTAGCTGTTCTCCTCTGTTCCGCAGATGCCCATTGTGTGACCATCAAAGCCAACGATTGTGGAGTGTCCGAAGTAGGAGTAAACTCCGTCATAGCCTGTAGCATTTGCAACTGCGCAATAAACGTTGTTGCACCAAGCCATTACGGGAACGAGGTTAATCTCTTCCTGATTTGCGGGATACATATAACCCTGATGTCTGATGATGAGCTCTGCGCCTTTCATTGCACAGTCTCTCCAGATCTCGGGATAGTTGCCGTCGTCGCAGATGATAAGGGATATCTTAAGACCCTTAGGACCCTCGGTAACATATGTCCTGTCACCGGGATACCAGCCCTCAATAGGAGTCCAGGGCATTATCTTTCTGTACTTCTGAACGATCTCGCCCTTGTCGTTGATAAGGATCTGTGTGTTGTAGGGAACCTTTGTGGGGTCTTCGTTGCGCTCACCAGTCAGTGAGAATGTGCCCCATACCTTGTTTTCGATGCAGGCCTTCTTGAAGATCTCGACCTCAAAGCCGTCATCGGTGGTGGCATTTTCCATCATCTCGTTGAAATCGTACATAATACCGTGGGTGCTGTACTCGGGGAAAGCAACAAGGTCAAGTCCGGGAAGTCCTGTCTTAAGACCCTTGATGTAATCTGCGATCTTCAGGCAGTTCTCCTTGATCTCTTCCTTTGTGTGCAGTCTGGGCATCTTCCAGTTAACAACTGCTAAGCCTACGCAATCAGGGCTTGAAGAAATATCACCATGTGTCATAATAAGTACCTCCAAAAAATTATTTTTTCATAAACATAAACCTTAGCGTTATCCGCCCGATGACCGTTTCCGCCGCACCTTTGCCGCTAAAAGAAAATGCAGCCTTCCGAAATTCTTTCGGAAATGCTGCACGTCCTTGTGTATCGGTATTCGGTTGGTATTTTTACGCTCCGCTTTATCTGCGGTCTTGTTTTTGTCTATGGTCTTATTATACCATTCCCCCAAAAAATGTACACCCAAAATCTTTAGATGAAAGTGTAAAATATTTATCTTGCAAAAACTTAAAAGCCAAATTTTGCCGTTCGTTTGTTAAACAGATGTGAATGTACTTTAAAACAAGGTTTTTTGCTTTTTGGAATTTGTTTGCTGTTTTGGGCAAAATAGACAGTGCAAAGCTTGCATATGTTGTATATTCAAGCAAAATTGCACAGAGGATTTGAATATTTTCGGTACTGAAAAATAAACTTTGATTTTAATTCCAAAGGGTACTTGACGTATGCATTCAAATGTGATAATATATAAGTGTAATAAAGAATATGCAGGATATACAATATAATCTTGCATATCGGCAGTGAGGAGGGATACTATTTAATGTTCAATGTAATGATCGTGGACGATTTCAGAGTTTTCATCACTCAGCTGAGAAGGCTTGATGTCTGGAAAAGGTACAGCGATACATTTGACCTTAAATATATGCTCACCGACAGCCGACAGGCTCTGGATATCCTGAGAAAGGAGCACGTTGATGTTCTTATAACGGATATCAAGATGCCGAAGCTCAGCGGGCTTGACCTTTTAAGGTATGCGGTAGAAGAAAAGCTCTGCCGCTGCACGGTGCTCCTCAGTGAATATACGGACTTTGAATATGCTCACGAGGCAATTATCCTCGGGGCGTTCGATTATATAGTAAAGCCCGTGTCCGACACTATGATGACACGTATCCTTGACAGAGCGGCGAAGTTCCTTTCGAAAAATCCCGACAGCCGTGATGATGATACCGATATAAAGACCGCCTCCGATGCCCTGTGCGACTCTATTATAAATGGGTATGACAATTACTCGGAAAGAGTCCACGAGCTTGCGGCGGCCTGCGGAAGAAAATCGGGTGAAAATCTGATGCGGTTCGGGATAATCTTGGGAGACGCTTCCGAAACGGTATTTAACAAGCTGAGCGAGGCATATGGCTGGATAAAAAACATCGTGGACAGTCCCGAAAGGCTCAGGGCGGCTCTTCTGAGAGCTGACAGCAGGGAGGCGGCGGAAAGCCTGTTCACAGGCTTCTGCAATGACCTTTTCGTTGCGGTCAAGACCTATTATCCACGGGGACTGAGTGATCTTACCCGAGGCATTGCCGACTATATCCTTGCAAACTATTCCCAAAAGCTCACTCTTTCAGATGTGGCAGATGCCTGTTTTGTGAACAAGACCCATCTGAGCCACATTTTCAAGATGAATATGGGCATATCCTTTGTGGATTATATCGTTCGGTACAAAATGCAGATGCTTCGCCTGATGATAGCTCAGACGGATATGACCGTGAACGAAATTGCGGACAAGCTTGGATATGATGACTGCAAATATATGAGCCGTCTTTTCAAAAACACCTACGGCATAACCGTTTCCGAATACAGAAAAAGCGTGCTGAATGACAGATACAGATAAATGAACATTAACGCAAAGAGGCGCTGAAGTACATGAAGTGCCCCCTGTCAAGTAGACAGCTGAAAAAACAAAAGAATGTTTAGAAT
>CAMBJF010000056.1 GCA_945867875.1 uncultured Ruminococcus sp.
GAGATAGCGTAGCGTCTCGTGGGCTCGGAGATGTGTATAAGAGACAGCGGGAGGAACAAGCGGCAAGCGGATAGTGCTCCACGGGCTGAGATACCGTGTGCTGGAGGAATACGAAACGGTGGACTTCGAGATAATCGCCTCAAAAAGCTTTTCCGCCGATGACCCTTGGGCAGTGCTCTGCATAACCTGCCCCGAAAGCTGTAAGAGCAGTATCGGCACATCGGTGATACCCGCTTATCTCAAAATCGTCAGCGTCAGGGTGGCCGACGGCGCTTACGAGCCCGTTTATATGACCGACAGCGAGATAAGCACCGAGGAAAGCCTTGCGCCCGATATTTCAAGATGGTTCAGAAGCTTTGCGGCTGCGGGGAATATTGCGGAAAAAGACAGGGAGAACTTTCTGCGGTTTGTTGACAGGGAAAATCTTATGGGACTCCTGGAGACTGACGGAGAGACGGAATTTTCATATCACAGGCTCATTGACGGAAAATTCAGACCCGTGACAATGAAAGTGGCAAGACGTGGTGACAGGGCATTTGTATATATCTATGAATCGGACAGCAGAAACAAATATGCGGACAAGCGAAAAGCGGCAGAAAAATATTTTGATGACAGCGACATTTTAACAGGTATCAGGAACGGAAAAGGTTTTGACGGAAGATGCCGAAGCTATGGCAGTGACGGCAGAAGAGAGACACTTGCAGTTTTGTATGCATCGCTCCCCGAACGTAACGGCAACGGGGGTATGGAGCAGCTCCGAACCTTTGCAATAAGGCTTATGGAAACTTTCGGAAGAAAAAACTGCTTCAGAACGGGCGAAAGGGAGTTTGCAGCAATATCCTCGGGTTCAGCGGAAAGCTTTGTGCGCCGTGGAAAGCTGCTTGCCGAAATGTGCCGCAGTGACGGCGTGAGCATAGGCATATGCACCGACCCCGCCGCCGAAAGCATAAGGTCGCTGTATGAGAGCGCCGAAAAGGAAGCCCTTGCCCATAGAATATGACGAATTGGATAAAACGCTTTTGCCCCTATGAAGGGGCAGTTTTTTTGCCCTTCACAGGCATTTTTTGCCTATGAAAGGCAAGTTAAATTTGGGGAAAGTTATTGACAAGCACAAAAAAAAATGTTATAATTAAACGATAATTGCGGTCGTATGCACTTTCGGCCGTACAATAGATGTTAAATACAGACATCGGGAAAGGAATGGTCATTAAAGTGAAAAGGGTCAAAAAGCCTGTATTCTTTGTCGTATTCCTGCTGATAGCGCTGTTTGCCGTATCCGTTATCTTCGGCTTCAGCACCTTCTACGGCGACATTGAAACAGTTTATGTAAAGGGCGTTGACGATATACGCTTCGGTATCGACATCAAGGGCGGCGTTGACGTAACATTTACTCCTCCCGAGGGATTCGACGCTACCGACGAGCAGCTGGATTCCGCCAAGGAGGTAATCGTTCAGCGTATGATAAACCTGAACATCACCGATTATGAAGCATACATCGACTACAGCAACGACCGTATCATCGTCCGCTTCCCCTGGAAGGAGGGCGAGGCTGAGTTTGATCCCGAGGCTGCGGTAAAGGAGCTTGGCGAGACTGCACAGCTTACATTCCGTGAGGGCTATGAGGTCGATGACCTTAACAAGCCCACAGGCGTTACGGCTTCAAACGTTATCCTCGAGGGCAAGGACGTATCTCAGGCATATGCGGCTTACACCCAGAGCGACAGCTCGGGAACAGAGTGGGTCGTAGCCCTTAACCTCACAGATGAGGGCGCACAGAAGTTCAAGGAAGCTACCGAAAAGCTTTATGCCGAGGGCGGCGTTATCTCCATATGGATGGACGATACCTGCATCTCCTACCCCAGAGTAAGCGCAGTCATCTCAGACGGCAAGGCAACTATCAGCGGAAACTTCGATGCTGACAGCTCCAAGAAGCTTGCCGACCAAATAAACTCCGGCGCACTTCCTTTCAAGCTTGTAACAGCAAGCTTCTCCACCATTTCCCCAAGCCTTGGTATGGGCGCTCTTGAAGCAATGGTTGTTGCGGGAATAATCGCATTTGTCATCATTGCAGTGTTTATGATAATCACCTACAGACTTCCCGGATTTATTGCGGTCATCGCACTTGTGGGACAGGTCGCAGGCACACTTGCATTCGTTTCCGGCTACTTCGGCTTCAATGCCAGCGGAATACTCACCATTCCCGGTATCGCAGGTATTATCCTTGCAGTCGGAATGGGCGTTGACGCCAACGTTATCACCGCCGAGAGAATCAAGGAAGAGCTGAACAACGGCAAGACCATCGACGGCGCACTTATCAGCGGCTATCAGCGTGCACTTTCCGCCATTATGGACGGCAACATCACAATGATTCTCGTTGCGATAATCCTTATGGGTGCATTCGGAACTCCCGACAGCATCTTTGCAAAGGCTCTTCACTTCGTATTCTTTATGTTCGGTCCCTCCACCGCAGGTACTATCTACTCTTTCGGTTTCACACTGCTGACAGGTACCGTTCTGAACCTTTTCTTCGGAGTTTTCTGCTCAAGACTTATGATAATGTCCCTTTCGGGTTTCAAGGCTTTCAGAAATCCCGTGCTTTACGGAGGTGCTAAGAAATGAGTGAATGCAAGTTCCATATAGACTTTATCAAGCACAGAAAGATATATTTTACAATTTCTGCCATTCTTATGATATTCTGCATTGTCTCCACCTTTATTTTCGGAGCAAAGCTTGATATCCAGTTCAAGGGCGGTACGCTCATCACTTATCTTTATGAGGGCGATATCGACATCAGCACATTCCAGAGCGACGCTTCTGCTGCTCTTGACGGCATCGGCGTAAAGGCAACCACAGGAACAGATTTCAACACAGGCAAGAACAACATTCAGCTCTCAATGCTTTCAAACTCAGGACTTACCGCTGACAAGCAGATACTTCTCACCGATACTCTCACCGAGAAGTATGCCGACAACGACCTTGAGCTTATCGAGTCCACAGACGTTTCACCCTCCGCAGGTAAGGAATTTTTCAGCAAGTGTATCGTTGCGGCAGTATTTGCAGCTATCGTTCTTATCATCTACATCGCTGTAAGATTCAAGAACATCGGCGGCTGGCTGGCAGGTGTCTGCGCAGTTGTGGCGCTTCTTCACGATATCATCGTGGTTTACGGTACATTCATCGTGTTCGGTATGGAGATCGACGCAAACTTTATGGCGGTTGTCCTCACAATTTTCGGTTACTCCATCAACAGCACCATCGTTATCTACGACCGTATCCGTGAGAATCAGAAGCTCTACGGCAAAAAGCTTTCCCTCGGCGAGCTTACAAATCTCAGCGTGAACCAGTCTATGACAAGATCAATAAACACCAACATCACCACCGTTTCCGCAATGATAGTTATTTCAATCGTTGCAATGGTCTACGGCGTAAATTCCATCATTTCCTTCTCTTTCCCCATGACAATGGGACTTATCTCAGGCGCATATTCCTCCACCTGCATCGCAGGTCCTCTGTGGGTATGGCTTGAAGAGAAAAAGGCAGGCAAGGGCAAGCCTAAGGCTGCTCCCGAGAAGTCTGCTGAGGCGTAAATACAAAAACGGCTGCTGCGGTAAATACTGCGGCAGCCTTACTTTTTAAGGGGGATTTTTTATGGTACTTCTTATAGTTGATACTCAGAAAGCGATAGTAAATGACGGGCTTTACTGCTTCAAGCTTTTTGAGTCGAACGTTAAAAGGCTTATATACACAGCCCGTCAAAACAATGTCGAGGTAATTTATGTAAGGCACGATGACGGAGAGGGTGCGGAGCTTACATCGGGAAATTCGGGCTTCGGGATATATGACGGGTTTGCTCCCGCCTGCAATGAAAAGGTCTTTGACAAAACTGCAAACAGTGCATTTAAAAATACGGGGCTTGCTGAATATTTAAAACATAAGGGCGAGGATACTGTTATCATAGCAGGACTGCAAACAGATTACTGCATTGATGCAACCGTAAAAGCAGGCTTTGAACACGGCTTTAAAATGATAGTGCCCGCAAACGCCAACAGCACCTTTGACAATCCTTATATGACCGCCGAGCAGAGCTATAGTTATTACAACGAATTTATGTGGAATAAAAGATACGCAGATTGTATTTCCTTTGAACAGGCACTTGAGCTTATGAATAAATAAAAATCCCCGCAGCAAATAAACATTGCTGCGGGGACTTGTGTTCAATTATCAGCTTCCACGTCTTCTGGAAGTGTTTCTGCGCTTGCTGTCCATATTCCTGCGGATATCGCCCATTCTTTCGTCAGAGCTTGCCTTGAACTTGTTCAGCATATCCTCAAATGCGGATTCTGGAGTCTGAGGCTCCTTGGGAACGGCTCTGTCCTGTCTGGGTCTGCCGCCCTGTCCGCCCATAGGTCTGCCCTGACCGCCTGCGGGTCTGCCGCCCTCACGGGGTCTGAACTCCTTTTTGGGAGGAGCGGGGAGAGCCTTCTTGATAGAAAGGGAAATCTTGCCCTCCTCGGAAACGGAAAGCACCTTTACCTTGACCTGCTGACCCTCCGTAAGATGATCTTTGATGTCATTTACAAATGTGTTGGCAACCTCGGAGATGTGGACCATACCCGTTACTCCCGGCTCGATCTCAACGAATGCTCCGAACTTGGTAATGCCTGTTACTTTGCCCTCATAAATTTTTCCTACATCTGGCTGCATAAATCGAAAATTACCCTTCTTAAAAATATTGCACGGCAAGTATAGCCGTATCAGTTTCTTGTAGTATCATAGAAACGGCGTTCATCGGGATAAGCATAGCCAAGCTTTTCGATGGCGATACGCTCCATATATGTCCGCTCGTCCTCTTCGTTAAGAATGCTCTCATACTCGGCATTTTCAGCTTCAAGCTGCTCGGCTCTGACTTTAAGCTCGTCAAGCTCGGACTGCTTTTTGCTGTATTCCAGCATATCTCCGAAAATGGATATGCCGCAGCCTGCTATCATTACCAGCAGCACAGCCGCACCGGTAAATTTCACCAAACCGTTGTTCTGTCGGTATTTCTTATTATATGCCTTTTTAAGCACCTTGCGAGCCTTTTTTGCGTCGCCCGAACTCTTAGTTTCATACATAAAAAATCACCGTCCTCATACAGTTTCCTCATCTTAACTGCTTTATTATACACCATTTATGCAGGCTTTTTCAAGTCTTTTTTGTTATTTTTAGCCCTATGAGGAATTTTTTGGCGTTTGTCACAAATTTGTAACTTCTTTTTGTGCCAATTTTTTTGCGCCCAACCTATAACAGGACTGAAAATTTTTCTGAAAATGCCGCCGATGACCTTGTATATCGTGCCGAAAACGGCTCGTATAATGCCGATGACCACAGTTCCCGCCGTCAGTATGTAAATGAGCGCCCCGATGAACGCCCCAGCCCAGTAATATCCCCGCACCATACCGTCCCCCGCAATGAGGGAGAAAAAGTATATGGCGATGCCGCAGAGGACGAGGTACAGCGCATCGCACACCGCCGTGGGGACAGACTTGCCCATTACGGGGAATATCGCCCTGATCGCCCTGAAAACGTCCCACAGCACCCCAAGGCAGCTCCCCAGCAGCACCGACAGCAAGAACAGCTCCGTCTGGCGGCAGACGGGCATAAAGGCTTCCGTTTCGATATTTGCAAGCAGCTCCGTCAGTCTCACCCCTTTATTTGAACAGCTTTCCCATAAAACTCAGAGGGGACTTTACCTGACTGTCGCCGTAAACGATGCCGTCAATTTCCCCCTCAACGGACATATCACCGGTTTCCACCGACAAAAGGGTCACTCTCAGGTCACGCCCCTTGATGATGACCTCCCCCATACAGGTGTACAGGAGAACGGTGTTTTCGGTGAATTTGTCCGTGTCCGTGACCCCTGTTATTACCACGTTTTTTCGGTTGTCCATAATAATTTTGTGCTCCTTTGCGGGAGCCTTCTGCCTGTTATCCATATGCTGCACCCTCTTACTTGTGTGTTCGTATATTATATTAAACTTCTTAGGAAAATATTCCCTTTTGATTAATAAAAAATTCTTTGAAATAATACATAAGTCTATTCTTATTCATAATTTGTTATGGACTTTTTAAGACCGATGTGATATAATTAAATTTAATTGAGCTAACTTGCAATTAAGGTATAATATGCGGCACGACTGCTTTTATATACAGCATAAAAACGGTACAAAATTTGATTTGGAGATGATTTCGTGATCGACGGAAAAATGCTTAAAGACGCACTTATCTCAGCAGCCCTCACCCTGTCGGAAATGAAAAAACAGGTGGACGAGCTTAATGTATATCCCGTTCCCGACGGCGACACGGGTACAAATATGTCCCTCACCCTCACAAATGCTATGAACGCACTTATGTCCGTTCCCGATGAAGCCGATGTTTCCGAGGTGGCATCAACAGCCGCTTCCGCAATGCTCAGAGGAGCAAGAGGAAACTCAGGCGTTATCACCTCCCTTCTTTTCAGAGGCTTCTCAAAGGGCCTTGCCGGAAAGAAGGAGGCTGACTGCGACGATATCGCCAATGCCCTTGAAATAGGCGTTGAGGCAGCGTACAAGTCCGTTATGAAGCCCGCCGAGGGCACTATCCTCACCGTTGCGAGAGTCAGCAGCGAAAAGGCTCGTGAAAGCTCATTCCAGACAAACGACCCCGTTTCCCTCTGGAACGATGTGTGCCTTGCCGCAGAGGACGCTCTTGCCAAGACTCCCGAGCAGCTCCCTATCCTCAAAAAAGCAGGCGTTGTTGACGCAGGCGGAAAGGGACTTGTCATCATCTTCACCGAAATGCTCAAAGCGTTCAGAGGTGAGCCGAGAACAGTTTCCGCAGAACCCAAGGTCATCTCCGACGGCAAGTATTCCTTTACCGTTGAGGACGATGAGACCGTTGAAATAACCTTCGGCTACTGCACCGAATTTATCGTAAATGTTACCGACACATCAAAAAGCCCCGCCGACCTGAGAAAATATCTCGAATCTATCGGTGACTGCGTTGTTGTTGTAGATGACGAGGACATCATCAAGGTGCACGTTCACACCGACCACCCCGGTCTTGCCTTTGAAAAGGGACTGGAATACGGTGCGCTGTGCAATATGAAGATAGACAATATGCGTCTCCAGCGTGAGAAAAAGGCTGCCGCAGCAAAGGCATCAAACGAAAAGCCCGTTCCCGCCGCTCCCGAAAAGCAGTTCGGCTTCGTTGCCGTTGCAAACGGAAAGGGCATCGAGGCAATGTTTACAGACCTTGGCGCAGACGCTATCGTAAGGGGCGGTCAGACAATGAACCCCTCCGCCGACGATATCCTCAGAGCGGTTTATGCCGTTCCCGCCGAGATCGTGTTTATCCTCCCTAACAACAAGAACATCATTATGGCGGCAGAGCAGGCAATGAAGCTCTCCGAAAAGACCATCTGCGTTCTGAGGACGATCTCCGTTCCTCAGGGAATGTCCGCAATGATGAATTTCGACCCCGACAGCGATTTTGACACCAACCGTATGAATATGACCCTTGCCGCAGAAAAGGTGCAGTCAGGACTTGTTACCTTTGCCGCAAGAGACAGCAGTTTCAGCGGTCACGAAATAAAATCAGGTGATATCCTTGCTCTTGAAAACGGCAGGCTGTCCTTTATCGACAGGGACGTTACCCGTGCCGCATACAAGCTCACAAGAAAGCTTATGAAGAATCTGAAGAAAAATGCAGGCTTCATAACCGTGATGTACGGCGCAGATGTGTCTGCGGAAAAGGCTGAGGAGCTTGAAAATATAATGCGTTCAAAGCTTGGCTCTGTTGACGTGAATTTTGTACAGGGCGGTCAGCCTGTTTACTACTACATCATTTCCGTTGAGCCCAACTAAAAGGAAACTATGAAAAGAATAACCGTTATCGCAGGGCATTACGGCAGCGGAAAATCCACCTTTGCCGCAAACTATGCCATAGATATGTCGAAAAAGGGTGAAGCGGTCACCGTTGTTGATATGGACACCGTGAACCCCTATTACCGAACCGCCGATCTGGGCGATCTCTTTGCCGAAAACGGCGTAAAGCTTGCCGCTCCAAGATATGCGGGAACGAACCTCGATGTGCCCATACTTGATTTCGATATCCCCGCCCTTTATGCGGAGGGAAGAAACCTTGTCATCGACCTTGGGGGAGATGACGCAGGGGCATATCCTCTGGGAAAATTCCGAGAGTTCATCTCACAGAACCGTGACGAAGCGGAGATACTTTACGTTGTGAATTTCTGCCGCTTTCTCACTCAGGACCCCGAAGAAGCCGAAGAGATCCTACGTGAGATAGAAAGAGCCTGCGGACTTTCCGCCACAGGTATTGTCAATAACTCAAACCTTGGCTTTGAGACCGACAGCGAAATAATCGGAAGCGGCAGAGCAAAGGCGGAGAAGATATCCGAAATAACACATCTCCCCGTGTTCTGCCACACCCTGCCCCTTATCCCGTCCTGTGACGGCATCGACAGGGCAGGCTATTATCCGCTGACAGTATATATCAAAAACGTGTGGAACTGATCCGCACAATTTACCATAGAAAGGTGGCTTTAAAATGGCTAAGATGACTGTCCTTAACGACAGATGCAAGGGCTGCGGACTTTGTGTTTCCGCCTGTCCCAAGCAGATAATCGCTATACGCAAGGATATCCGCACACCCAAGGGCTACTGTCCTGCCGAATGCTCCGACCAGAGCAAATGCACAGGCTGCGCCGTTTGCTACACGATGTGCCCCGACTGCGCAATCATTGTCGAAAGATAAATTTGTATCTGAAAGGAATGAAACCCCATGGCTAACGAAAGAATGCTTATGAAGGGCAATGAAGCCCTTGCCGAAGCGGCTGTAAGGGCAGGCTGCAAGTGCTACTTCGGTTACCCCATCACTCCTCAGACCGAGATCGCCGCTTATATGTCCAAGCGTATGCCCAAGTGCGGCGGCGTGTTTTTACAGGCTGAGAGCGAAATTGCCGCTATAAATATGGTCTACGGCGCTGCCGCAACAGGCGTCCGTGCAATGACCTCCTCATCATCTCCCGGAATCTCCCTTAAATCCGAGGGTATCTCCTATGCAGCAGGCTGCGATCTTCCCTGCGTTGTTGTAAATGTTCAGAGAGGCGGCCCCGGTCTCGGCGGTATCCAGCCTGCACAGTCCGACTACTACCTTGCTACCAAGGCAGGCGGCCACGGCGATTTCTACATACCTGTATATGCTCCCTGCTCCGTTCAGGAAATGGCTGACTATGCCGTAAAGGCATTCGACACAGCCGATAAATTCCGCACACCCGTTATGATACTTTCCGACGGACTTCTGGGACAGATGATGGAGCCTGTTGTGTTCCCCGAGATAACCGACAATGAGCCTGAAAAGGAATGGGCGTGCAAGGGTCACGGCAATAAGAGACGCCACAACATCATAAACTCCCTCTACCTCAAGCCCGAAGAGCTTGAAGCTTCAAACAGAGAGCGTTTCAAGAAATATGATATCGAAAAGGCAGAGCTCCCCGAAGTTGAGACATATCTCACCGAGGACGCCGACATTATCGTAACAGGCTACGGCGCTTCCGCAAGAATCGTCCGCAGCGCAGTAAATGCCGCAAGAGCTGAGGGCATCAAGGCAGGTATGATAAGACCCATCACCCTCTGGCCCTTCCCCGAAAAGGCATATGCCGACACAGTAGAGACTGCAAAGGCTTACCTTGTTGTTGAGCTTTCAATGGGTCAGATGGTGGACGATGTAAGGCTTGCAACAAGCTGCCGCAGACCCGTCCGCTTCTTCGGACGCACAGGCGGAGTTATCCACACACCCGCCGAAATTCTTGCTCAGATAAAGACTATCGCTAAGGAGGAACTGAAGTAATGGCTATTTATCAGAAGCCTCACGCTTTAGAGGATATCAGTATGCACTTCTGCCCCGGCTGCACACACGGTATTGTTCACCGTCTTGTATGCGAGGTTATCGACGAAATGGGCATCGAGGGCGACACTATCGGAATCTGTCCCGTAGGCTGCTCCGTAGTTTCCTATGACTACTTTGCCTGCGATATGATCGAAGCGGCTCACGGACGTGCTCCCGCCGTCGCAACAGGCGTTAAGCGTTCAAGACCCGACAAGTTCGTATTTACATATCAGGGTGACGGCGACCTTGCGGCTATCGGAACCTGCGAAACAGTCCACGCAGCCACAAGAGGCGAGAACATCACCATAATCTTCATCAACAACACCATTTACGGTATGACAGGCGGACAGATGGCTCCCACCACCCTCCCCGGTCAGGTAACACAGACCACACCTTTCGGACGTGACCCCAAGGTTGCAGGCTACCCCGTAATGGTCTGTGAGATGCTTTCCCAGCTCACAGGAACAGCCTATGCTGAAAGAGTTTCAGTTGATTCCCCCGCACACATCAATGCGGCTAAAAAGGCTATCCGCAAGGGCTTTGAAGTTCAGAAGAACAAGCAGGGCTTCTCAATAATCGAGGTTCTTTCCACCTGTCCCACAAACTGGGGCATGACTCCTGTGGAAGCTCTCGAAAGAGTAAGGACCGAAATGATCCCCTACTATCCTCTCGGCGTTTACAAGGACATCACAGCCGAGAACAAGTAATCAGAAAGGAGAATATCAGATGACAAGTGAAATTCAGCTTGCAGGCTTCGGCGGACAGGGTATTCTTTTTGCGGGAAAGGTCCTTGCATACTGCGGTATGCTGGCAGACAGAGAGGTATCATGGCTTCCCTGCTACGGTCCCGAGATGAGAGGCGGCACCTGCAATTGTTCGGTATGTCTTTCGGACGAGCCTATCGGTTCACCCGTTGTAAATGAGCCTGACCTGCTCATAGCAATGAACGAGCCTTCCTATACAAAATTCATCGGCGCAGTAAAGGCAGGGGGCTATGCATTCATAGACAGCACCCTTGTTGACTCCGCAAACCTCCGCAGCGATATCCACGAGTTCAGAGTGCCTGCAACAAGGCTTGCGGACGAAAATGAGCTCAAAGGCGGCGCAAACATAATCCTCATAGGTAAGCTTATCAAGGAAACAGGCGTTATCTCAATGAGCGACATCGAGGCAGCTATCAGAAAGATAGTTCCTCCCAAAAAGGCACAGCTTATTGAAAATAACCTGAAAGCTATCAAGCTTGGCTATGATTATGCTGAGTAATATAATATAAAAACAGCGGCTTCGTCCTTTTCGGACGGAGCCGCTTTCCCATACAAAAATATCCCCGCCAAACGGCAGGGATATCCAAAAAACATCACAATTCCCACTTGATAACAACGCTGTCTCCCTCGTGGAGCAGGTCCATAAAGCTTGCATTCTGACCGTTAAGGGTGAGTATCATATTGCCGCTTGGTGGCGGGTCGCTGGTGTCAATGTCCGCAAGCGCCATAAGCTCAATAAATTCGTGAGGGGAGTTGTCCGTCCTCGGGTCAAGATGAGTGGGCTTGCCGTTGAGTATCACCGTAATGCTGCCATTTTCCGCAGCAGACTGGGGAGCAGGAACTTCCGCCTTAACAGGAGCAGGCTCGGGAGCGGGAGTAATGCCCGAAAGCGTCTCCACAGTGCGGCTCGCCTTTTCGTCCTTCAGAGCAATATCCCTTGCAGCATTGGGCTGATTGTCTGAATAAGACCTCCTGTCACGGGTAACAAATGCATCATTCTCTTCAAGAACATAATCATCTCTTACAAGCCTGTCATTCTTGAAAAATGCAATGCCCGAGCAGTCGTATGGCAGTGACATAATAAGGTCGCCGAGAGTTTCAATGGACTCTATCTCAATGTTGTCATAATTCTGCACACTGTAGCTGCCCGTAACAACAGCGCCGTTGGCACGGACAGTTCTGCCGTAAGTGTATTCTTCGCCGTCAATGATGATCTTCTTTGAGAATATCTCTCCCGCAATGTCGCTCACCGTCACCGCAGCATTTGCACCAATGGTAGCAGGTGTAAAGTCGATAACATCGCCGGGCTTGACGGTGTATTCAAGAGC
>CAMBJF010000057.1 GCA_945867875.1 uncultured Ruminococcus sp.
CGTAGCGTCTCGTGGGCTCGGAGATGTGTATAAGAGACAGGCGCAGCTCGTCCGCTTCAAGGAGCACGATTATAAAGCTGAGATTATCATTTTGCAGAAATTCCGCAATGGGGAAAAGGTTTGGGAATATCTCGTATGCGGTCTCTTTTAGCGGCGATATGCGGCGGCTTTTTACCTCGCCCGTGTCGCCGTCAAGGATGATTATACGCTTCTTGGTGAATACGGGGAAAACCACCGTTACCCGTGAGACCGCAAGAAATGTTCGGAGCTTTTCTTTCAGCGATGAAAAATGTCCCGTCTGTATCTCAATTATGCCGTTTTCGCCCACGATATCCGCAATATATCCGCCTATTTTCTGCTCCTGTGAATCGTGAAATGGCTCGTAGTAGTTTTTGAGCACGGCGTGAACGCTTTTCTCGCCCTTTGTGCCTATACCTTTAATAAGCCTGCCGCCCGAATAAACGGTGCGGCAGGCTTCGTCAAATCGTATTCTGTCGGGCATCATTCTTCTGTGAAGGGTGCCATAAGTGCGGAGATGATGTCGGGATATCTCCACTCAAAGGTCTTTCTGTCGAAAAGTCCGAAATTCTCGCCGCCGCCTACAAAAGCGTTGTTATCCCACCAGCAGATGGGAATGCCTGCATTGTGAGCGGCTTCGGAGTAGTATCTTGCACATTCGGAACGGGCTTCGGTGTTCATTCTGTTTCGTGTGCCCATTTCGCCGATTATAACGGCTCTGCCCTTGTCAAGATATCTGTCCTTAAGGTTTGCCATAAGCATATCGATATCGTTGGTATCAGCGGGATTGTCGGCACTCCACTCTGTAGTCGCCTGAGCGTTGTCCGCAAGGGCAAAGGTGTAGGGGAGATATGCGTGAATGGATACGATGACCTTGTCGTCATCGGGAACTGCGAAATCGTTCAGCACCTTGTCCATTGAAGATGCGGCGTAGGGTGTTACCATAAGGTGACGGAGCTTGTTGTTGCCGCCTGAGTTTCTTACGGTCTCAACAAATGCGGCGTTCCAGTGGTTGATAACGTCTCTTGCCTCGTCATTGCCGCCGTTCCATTCCATAGGAGTGCCCTTAAGACGGGGTTCGTTCAAGCCCTCAAAAATGAGCTTTTCATTGTAATCCTTGAAATGGTCTGCTATCTGTGCCCAGAGAGCGGTAAGTATCTCCTGAGCCGCAGCCTCGTTTTCATAGGTAGGCATATGCCATTCCTCGTGGTGAACGTTGATGATAACGAACATATCGTCATCAATGCCGTAATCAACTATCTCGTTTACTCTTGCAAGCCAGTCGGGGTCAATGGTGTAGTCGGGACCCTCGCCGAATTTGCCCTCCCAAGTGATGGGAACTCTCAGAACGTTGAAGCCCTGAGCGGCAACATTGTCTATCATAGCTTTTGTGGTAACGGGCTGACCCCAGGCGGTCTCCCAGTCGGAGGGGAGCTCCGTGCCCTTGGGATTTGTTATAGTCGAGTCAAGGGTATTTCCCAGATTCCAGCCTACTTTCATTTCCTTTACAAGTTCGGTGGAGGGGATATCTCTCATAGGCGCAGGCTCGGATACGGAAGTCTTGTCAGCATCTGCCGCACCGTCGTTATCGGAGTTATTTCCGCAGGCTGCAAAGGAAAACATCATTACGGCTGCTGCAAGAACAGCGGTTACTTTAGAAAATTTCATAGCTTAAGTCCTTTCACAAATGTTATTATGCCTGACCAAGTTTAAGCATCTCGTCAATGCAGACCTTGGCTTTAAGGCGTGTGTCCTCGGGGAGTATTATCTCTTCGCCGGCTTTTCCCTCAAGACAGTGGAGAACATCGGTGATAGAGGTTATCTTCATATTGTGGCAGAAGCAGTCCTTTGAGAGGGAGTGGAAAATCTTGTCAGGACATTCAAAGCTCAGGTGCTGGGCAATGCTGTTTTCTGTGCCGATGATAAATTCCTTGGCATCGCTCTTTTTGGCAAAGTCCATAATGCCTGTGGTGCTGCCCACATAATCAGCCATTGCGGTAACATTGGGCTGGCATTCGGGGTGGAGGAGCACAAGTGCATCGGGGTGGGCAGCCTTTGCCTTTTCCACGTCCTTTACGGTGAGACGGGCGTGGGTGGGACAGCCGCCGCTTACGAACTTGAACTGTTTTTCGGGTATCTGCTTTGCAACATAGTCGCCAAGGTTGCAGTCGGGGATAAAGAGAATCTTGTCAGCGTCCATTTTTCTGATTATCTCAACAGCGGAGGAAGATGTGACGCAGACATCGCAGAGGGTCTTGAGCTCTGCTGTGGTGTTTATGTAGGCAACGGTCTTGTAGCCTTTGTACATCTCCTGAAGCTGACGGAGAATGTCAACGTCAAGCTGCTCAGCCATAGGGCAGCCTGCCTCTGGGCGGGGGAGATATACGTGCTTTTCGGGGGAAAGTATCTTGCAGGTCTCAGCCATAAAGCGGACGCCGCACATAATAACGCTGTCGCAGTCGGTGGCTGCGGCTTTTCTTGCAAGACCGAAGGAATCGCCTGTAAAGTCAGCCACTTCAAGGATATCGTGGGTCTGGTAGCAGTGAGCGAGAATGCAGACGTTCTTTTCTTTTTTGAGCTTGATTATTTTTTCCTGAATATCTTTTAACATCATTTTCAACAACTCCAATAGGAAAACTGTATTACGTTTAATTATACCATTTATACGCTTTTTTTTCAAGCATATCCGCCATATTTTATTTTACAGAGAATTTACCCGGAACACCCGAAAAAACGGTAAAAATGTACAAAATCAGACATTATGTGAACCTGAAATTTACTGTGCCGTTTTTCTGACAGAAATACGGGGCTCAAAACTATGCAAAATGGATATAGTAATTTTTTGAATGATATGGTATAATATTATGATATAAACATAAAGAAAAAGGGAGAGCAAATGGACTACAAAATAAACTGGGACTGCTCCGAGGGAGTTTTTGCAGTGCCCGACGCTGCGGCGGAGGGACTTAAGCTTGCTTCGGGAAAAGCGGTCAAGGTGCTTATATATTTTATGAAATATCGGTGTGCGCCGCAGTGCCCCGAGGATATCGGCGTGACCTCCGAGGACGTGGAGGACGCACTTTCCTACTGGGAGCAGCTTGGTGTGCTGAAAAAGGCTGATGAGGTCGGCAAGACCGTTCAGAAAGAGTCAACCGCATCTGCTGTAATGGCGCAGGAGCCTGTACAGCCTGTGAAGATAATTGCTCCGCCTCCTGCAAAAGCCCCCGAAAAGCCTGTGATAAAGCCGCAAAAGGCTCTTCTCCCCACGGAGATAGCGGAGCGCATCGCCGCTTCGGAGGAGATAAAATTCCTCTTCGAAAGTGCGGAGCAGAGTCTTGGGAGAATGCTCACATTCGACGATCAGCGGACTATTCTTTGGATTTATGATCATCTCGGAATGTCGGCGGACATTATAATAATGCTAATTGCATACTGCTGCTCGGTGGGCAGGAGCAATATGGCGAAGATAGAAAAAATCGCCCTTGACTGGCATGAGAAGAACATCACCACCCACGAGCAGGCTGAAAATGAGATACTTGCAATGCAGAAAGCCTTTTCATTTGAGGGCAAGGTGCAGTCAATGCTTGGACTTCAGAGCAAGCTCACTGCTTCTCAGCAGAAATACATAAGCGATTGGGCGAAAATAAACGTTACACTTGATATGGTGGAGCTTGCCTATGACAATGCTGTTAATGGTGGAGCCAAGCACTTATTCAATTATATGGACTCGATTTTGCAAACATGGCACAAAAACGGCATCACGAATGCAGAAGATGCGGCGGAGTATGATAAACGGACAAAGCCTGCAAGAAAACAGGAAAAGACAGTGAAAAAGCCTGAGCCGAAAGCCTCCGCTGCACCGTCATATGACCTTGATCTGCTTTTCGAGCACGCTCTGAACACTACTCCGACAGTTAAGAAAAACGGTGAGGAGGCGAGATAATGACCCGTACCGAGATACGCCGCAAGGCAAATGATGAAATGGAAAAACGCAAGCTCAGAGCCGAAAATGAAGCCGCCGCACGTCAGCGTGAGATATACGCAAAGATACCCGAAATTGAAGAGATACGCAGAATGTTGGCTCAGACTGCCACAGAGCTTACACGTATCATCATCACACGAAAAAAGGACTACAGGGAAAGCATTGAGCGGCTTAGGAAAAATAACCTTGACGGGGCACGAATGATAGCCGAGCTTCTCAAAGCAAACGGATATCCCGAAGATTATCTTGAAGTGCACTACCGCTGCAATGAATGCAATGACACGGGTTTTACGGACAGGGGAATGTGCGATTGTATGAAGCGGCTCATCAGCAGGATAGCTTCCGAGGAGCTGAACCGCTCAGCCAATCTGCCCGATGCGGATTTTGCCCATTTCAGCCTTGATTATTACAGAGGGATAGTCATTGAGGGTATTGACTGTTACAGCCTTATGCAGAAAAATCTGAACTTCTGCACCGAATATGCACGGACATTTTCCGAGGGCTCGGACAGTCTGCTTATGCTGGGAAAAACGGGTGTGGGAAAGACGCACCTTTCAATGTCTATCGCAAAAGAGGTCATAAACAAGGGATATAACGTAATTTACGGCTCTGTCATAAACATTCTCAGAAGCATTGAAAAGGAGCATTTCGGCAGGGGCGAAGAGGGCAGCGACACTCTTGAAAGCGTATGCTCCTGTGACCTGCTCATATTTGACGACTTGGGCTCAGAGCACCACACTCCATTTTACGAATCCACCCTTTACAACATCATCAACACCCGCATAAACACGGGAAAACCGATGATAATAAGTACTAATCTTTCAAAGGAAGAACTGACTTCCACTTATAACGAAAGAATTATTTCAAGAATTTTCTGCTGCTGCAACCTGTTGCTTTTTGCGGGCCGTGACGTAAGGCAGCTAAAGAGAATGAAAGGATAATTGATATGCTTACTGTACTGAAAATTAAATTTGATCTGCTGATGAAGTCACTTGACAAGAATGTGACTATCAAAAAGAGAGAGCTGCTTCTTGCGGTCATCGCTTCGGCACTGCTCGGAATCGTCCTCGGAGCAGTGTTCACTCCCAAAAAGACTATCACTATCGGCAGCAACAACAGCGCCGACCACTACAATAATACCAATCCTGACGATGAATAATGATGAATGATAAAAACGGCTTCGGTAATGAAATGCTCCGAAGCCGTTTTGTCATTCATAATAGCAGGTGTAGAGAAAATCGTATATCATATCGAGGTTTTCCTCGCTGTACTCTGTTTCCTTTGACCACAAGCAGGCGCTTTCTTCAAGGCTCTGACTCGTGAATTTTGATATGAGAGCGGCACATTCCGCTGAAAATACCCCAAGGGCGGCTTTTAAGAAAATTTCCCCGTCATCGGCGGATTTCATAAAATATCGGAAAATATAATAGGTCAGCAGATTTTTATATCCCGAAAGCTCTCTTTCATCGGGAGCGGCATAAACGGGGGACAGCTCTGCGCAGACCTTTTCCCAGTGAGCATTCAGCGGTTCAAGGTAGGATATAAGAAAATGAACATCTTTGGCATATGTAACATTATGGCTGACGGCAGTTCTCACAGGCTTTGTGCCGAAAAGCTCTGCTTCTGCATCACTGCAACGTTTCAGCAGCATTTCGGATATCTCTGAAAAGCTCTTGCCCCGGCTTATTATCTCAAAAAGCTCCTCACGGATATGAAGCAGCCGCTTGTGAATATCTGAAAGCTCGCCGTCGCCCTCATCGGAGGAGAGAATGTGCAGTCCGAAAGGCTTTGTATCGCTTATGATTATTCGTGCCGCTTCCTCGCAGCACAGCCCTATGCCCATTTCGCACCTGTCCCCGAACCATTGTCTGAAACGGGGGTGGAGGTGGCATATCTCGCAGAGCATTTCCTCGCCTCCCGAAAGAATGAGCCTGCAAAGGTTGCTTTCGTTCAGAAACGGACATCTGTCGTTCTCAGCAAGCTTGAAGCAGTCGGAGCCGTCCTCGGAGCGGGTTATGTTTGCTCTCAGCTCATTGCCTAAAGCGCCGTCGAGGGTCATATATTTACTGAGGGCTTCGCTGTCAATGTCAATCTCCCAGCCGATGCAGCAGTTGTCACGGCAGGAAGAGCCTATACAGCGGAAATTTTCGTAATAGTCGGGAACGTATATATCCATAACGGGGCTGCCTTTCGCATATTTTATATGTGTAATTTTATCACGCATACACTGTTATGTCAATCAAATTTTTTTGAGCATTTTAACACAAATTTTATTCGGGAAAGGCTTGATTTTTTGTCCAAATAGTGGTAATATAAGAAATGTATTTGAATAAGTGTTTATTTCTTAACAGAATTGTGCTATAATTTAAGGAAATGATTTTTTATTTGGAGGATTTTAACTATGAAAGCTGTAATCACCGTTATCGGAAAGGACGCCGTTGGCATTCTCGCAAAGGTAAGCACCATCTGCGCTGAGACCAATGCAAATGTTATCGAGGTAACTCAGAGCGTTCTTCAGGATATGTTCGCTATGATAATGCTGGTGGATATCACCAAGATGACCGACGATTTCGTTGTTCTTCAGGATAAGCTCACCGCTCTCGGAGACAGCCTCGGACTTAAGATACATACAATGCACGAGGATATCTTCAACTCTATGCACAGAATATGACCTGAGGAGAACTGATTTATGCTGAATGTTTATGATATTCTTGAAACTATAAGAATGATACAGGACGAGTGCCTTGATATCAGAACTATTACTATGGGCATCTCCCTTATGGACTGTATCGACAGCGACATTGACAGAGCCTGCGACAAGGTTTATGAGAAGATCACCCGCTGCGCAGGAAAGCTTGTTAAGGTCGGCGAGGAGATCGAAAAGGAATACGGTATTCCCATTATCAACAAGAGAATCTCCGTTACACCTATCGCTATCGTTTCCGCTGCCTGCAACGCAAGCCCCGTTAAGTTCGCTCTTACAATGGAAAAGGCTGCAAAGGCTTGCGGCGTAAACCTCATCGGCGGCTATTCCGCTCTTGTTCAGAAGGGCTTCTCCGCAGGTGATGAGAGACTTATCCGCTCTATCCCCGAGGCTCTTGCTTCTACCTCCTGCGTTTGCTCTTCCGTAAATATCGGCTCCACAAAGACCGGTATCAATATGGACGCTGTTAAGATAATGGGTCAGATAGTCAGGGAATCTGCCGAGGCTACCGTTGATAATCAGTGCTTCGGTGCGGCAAAGCTTGTTGTATTCTGCAATGCTGTTGACGATAACCCCTTTATGGCTGGCGCATTCCACGGCGTTGGTGAGCCCGACTGCATCATCAACGTGGGCGTTTCGGGCCCCGGCGTTGTTCGTTCCGCTCTTGCAAAATATCCCGACGCTGACATCAATGAGCTTGCGGATATCATCAAAAAGACTGCTTACAAGATAACAAGAGTTGGTCAGCTGGTTGGCGTAAGAGCTTCTGAAAAGCTGGGCGTTCCCTTTGGCATCGTTGACCTCTCCCTTGCCCCCACTCCCGCAGTAGGCGACAGCGTTGCTTACATTCTCGAGGAAATGGGTCTGGAGAAGTGCGGCTGCGCTGGAACAACCGCCTGCCTTGCTATGCTCAATGACGCTGTTAAAAAGGGCGGCGTAATGGCTTGCTCACGTATCGGCGGACTTTCGGGCGCATTTATCCCTGTTTCCGAGGACGCAGGTATGATAGCTGCGGCTGAGAGCGGTTCACTGCTTATCGAAAAGCTCGAAGCTATGACTGCGGTATGCTCCGTTGGTCTTGATATGATAGTAATTCCCGGCGACACAACTGCCGAGGTGATCTCGGGCATCATTGCGGACGAGGCTGCTATCGGTATGGTAAACTGCAAGACCACAGCGGTAAGAGTTATCCCCGCTATCGGCTGCAAGGAGGGCGATGTGCTTGACTGGGGCGGACTGTTCGGAAAGGGTCCTGTTATGAAGGTCAACACCAACTCTCCCGCTAAGTTTATAAGCAGAGGCGGACAGATACCCGCACCTCTCCACAGCCTTAAAAACTGATATATCTCTTGTAATAAGGAGGACGGCATATGGACGATATTATCAAGTCTATCATCGAGATAGACAGGGGAGCGTCAAAGCGCATCGAGGACGCTGAGAAGGAAAAGCTCCGCATCATCGAGGAAGCCAAGGCGGAGGAAGAGCGCATGATCGCTGAGGCGGTGGAGGCTAAGAAAGCCGAGCTTGCCGCTCTTGAAAAGGCTGAGACCGAAAAAGCCAACGCACGTATTGCCGAGCTTTCACAGGAGAAAAATGAAAAGCTTGAAGCTATGAAGCAGAGCTTTGAGAAAAATTCCGACAAATGGTGCGGTGAGATATTCCAAGCGGTGATATCAATATGACATATAAAGTGCGCTGCGGAGAGGAGGGACGGCTGCTTTGAATAAAAACAGTTCCGCAGGCAGCAGAAATCTTAACGCCACCGTGGCAAAAATGCACGCAATTTACGGAAAAAGGCTGAAGCAGGAGGATTATTCCGCCCTGCTCAGCTGCACCTCCGTTTCCGATGCCGCAGGATATCTAAAGCGAAACACCTATTACAGCCGTGCGCTGGACGGCGTTGACACCGACAATATCCACAGAGGCAACCTTGAGGATATCCTCAGAAGAAGCATTATGGAAAATTATTTCCGTATGATAAACTTCGAGAAGATAGGCAGGGACGACTTTTACGATTATTTCATCGTGAAAACGGAGATAGACGAAATTCTTATCTGCATACTTCATCTGAATGCGGGCACAGGCGACCACATCAACACCCTGCCCATTTATATGAACAAGTACACCTCCTTCAATCTTCTTGAGCTTGCAAAGGCGCAGGATTATGATGACCTGCTTGCTATTACGAAAAAGACTCCATATTATGATATCCTGAAAGAGTTCAAGCCCGAGGAAGAGGGCGGTCATATCGACTATCCTGCAATTGAGCTGAAGCTCAGGACGTATTATGCTAAGCGTCTGACGGAATCGGTGAAAAAGTTCGGCGGCGAGACGGAAAAGCGGCTGAAAAATTATATCGGTGCTCAGACCGATATGATAAACATTATCAATTCCTATCGAATGAAACGGTATTTCAATGCGGACGCTGCGGAGATAAAGGCACGAATGATACCCGTTTATATGCGCATTCCAGAGAAAAAAATGGACGAGCTGTACAGCGCAAGGGACGACAAGGAATTTCTTGAACGCTTCTCAAAGACCTATTACGGCAGGGAGATTGCTGAAAAGGGCTTTGATATGAAAGACCCCGAAATGTCCCTTATCCAGTTCAGATTTTTGCAGGCCAAGCGGGCATTTTCACGTTCTACATCGGCTCCCGAATGCTTCTACACCTTTAATCACCTGGCTGAGATAGAGGTCAAGAACATTATCAGGATAATCGAGGGTATAAGATATTCTCTCCCCACAAAGGAGATATCCGAGCTTATCATTACCTGACAGGTACGATAATACTAATAACCAATAAAACTGTAGACAAAAAAGACAGAAAGGACGGTGCATCTGTCAAAATGTCATCAATAGAAAAAATGATGTTCGCCGATATTGCGGGTATGGACACAGACCTTGACGCAGTGCTTGATATAATCTGCTCCTGCGGCTGTTTCCATATGGAAAATGCGGCGGCTGTCCACGTAAGCGGGTCAAAGACCAATGCCAAGCGGGAAAATCCCTATACGGCTCCGCTGAAAATGCTGGCGGAGATAGGAACGCTCACAGGCATAAAGCTCCAAAAGACCGACTGTTCCGACATTCCCGACAGCCGTGCAGAGCAGCTTACTGAGGATATCAGGTCCATAAGAAACCGTGTTCAGAAGCTGAATGCGGAGGTCAGAAAGGCATCTGATGAGCTTAATTCCCACAGAATGGCACTGGAACAGGTTCAGCATCTGAGCGGCGGTGAGGGTGTCGGGTCTCTCAATGTTGACATTGAGCAGATATTTGCCTGCAAGCACATCAAGGTGCGGTTCGGCCGTCTCCCAACAGACAGCTATGACAAGCTTTCCTATTATGAGGACAAGAATTTCTACTTCCTTGCTTACGGCAGGGACAAGGAATATGTTTACGGCTTCTGTTTTGCACCTCTTTCCGAGGCGGAGGAGATAGACAGCATTCTTGAATCGCTGTATTTCGACCGCATAAGGCTCCCCGATTTCGTTCACGGAAGTGCCGATGACGCTGCAAAGGCGCTGGAGAAAAATGTGGACGATGACAGGAACGATGTTGAAAGCCGCAAGATGGATCTGGCGGATTATGTGGAGCAGCAGCGTGACACACTGAACAAGTATTTCACAAAGCTGAAAAAGCTTCACGACACCTTTGAGCTTCGTGAAAAGGTAATGATGATAAGGGATAAGTTCTACATTGTGGGATTTGTTCCCGAAAAGGACTCGGAGCGTTTTAAGAAATACTTTGAGGACCTCAAGACCGTTTCCCTTGTTATGAAGCCCTGTGATGAAAACGGTGAGATCGAAATTCCCGTTAAGCTCAAAAACAACAAGTTTGCAGAGCCGTTCTCGATGTTCGTTGACCTTTACGGTCTGCCTGCCTACAACGACATAAACCCCACAAACTTCGTTGCCATAACCTATACGCTCCTTTTCGGAATAATGTTCGGTGACTTGGGACAGGGTCTTGTGATACTGCTGTTGGGAATCCTTTTATGGAAATGGAAAAAGATGACCCTGGGCAGGATCATGGAGCGTCTCGGCGTTTCAAGTATGATATTCGGAACGCTTTGCGGCAGCGTGTTCGGATATGAAGAGCTTCTTGACCCCATGTATGAAAGCCTTGGCATCGGCTTCCTGCCATTCAAGGCTATCCACAGCATAAACAACGTCCTTTACGGAGCTATCGGGATAGGTATCTTCATTATCATAATCTCGGTCATCGTCAATATGATAATGGGCTTCAAGGAGAAAAATTACACCCGAGCACTTTTTTCAAACAACGGTCTTGCGGGACTGGTTTTCTACTGCTCGCTGCTTATGCTGCTTCTCGGCGGAATGCTGGGACTGAATGTCGGCGGACCTGTTTATGTGGTATGCCTCATCGTGCTGCCCCTTATAGTGATGTTTCTCCGTGAACCTCTGGGCGACCTGCTCAAAGGCAAGGGCTTCCACATTCACGAAAGCGTGGGAGACTTTATTGCGGCAAACTTCTTTGAGTGCTTCGAGTTCCTGCTTGGCTATGCCACAAACACATTGTCATTCGTAAGAGTGGGCGGATTTGTTCTTTCCCACGCAGGTATGATGTCGGTGGTTCTGGCGCTTGCAAATATGTCGGGCGGCTTCTCACCGCTGGTCATGATACTCGGTAACCTGTTCGTCATTGCCCTTGAAGGTCTCCTCGTTGGTATCCAGGTGCTCAGACTTGAATTTTACGAGATGTTCTCACGTTACTACACAGGCGGCGGAAAGGCGTTCAAGCCCGTTACCGTCAACTATGATGAAATTATTGAATAATTGGAGGAAACTGATATGTACATTTTCTTACTTCCCCTCGCTGTTGTAATTCTTCTCGCACTCCCCGTAATTTCCAGAATAAAGCACTTCACTGACGGAACAAAGTGCAAGAACGCTATCATCGGAAACATCTGCTCATTCTTCGGCGTTATGCTCCTCGCTGTTATCCTCCCCCTCGGAAATTTCGTGTCCGCTGAGGTGGTAGAGGAGACTGCTGGCGTTATAAGCAGCGCAGGTATGGGCTATCTTGCGGCAGCTCTTGCTGTTGGTCTCGGCTCTATCGGCTGCGGTATCGCCGTTGCAAATGCAGCTCCTGCGGCTATCGGAGCAGTTGCTGAGGAACCCTCCTGCTTCGGTAAAGCAATGATCTTCGTTGCTCTCGGCGAAGGTGTTGCCCTCTACGGATTCCTTATCGCATTCCTTATCATTCAGGCTGTCTGATAAAAGAGGCACTAAAATGAAATTCTTTCTTC
>CAMBJF010000058.1 GCA_945867875.1 uncultured Ruminococcus sp.
TGCCAAAGTTTGGCACATATTGCCATTGAAAATCCCGCAACTATGTCTGTTGCGGGATTTTTTATTTGTAATAATATTACCCATATTCCGAGAAAATGGCTGCGTTCAATCTTTGAACGCAGCCATAATACATAATAATTATCTGTACTTCACCAAAGCTTTAACTATAGCCTCTGAATTGATAGGCTTGGAAATATATCCGTTCATACCCGCATCAATGCAGCGTTTCTTGTCAGCGTCAAATGTATTGGCGGTCATTGCGATTATGGGAATACCGTTATCGGCATGATGACTGCTGCGAATTTTACGGGTGGCTTCAACGCCGTCCATTACGGGCATCTGCATATCCATAAATATTGCGAAGTATGTGTTGGGGGCAGAATTTTCAAGCTTTTCTGCGGCAATTGCGCCGTTTTCTGCCCAGTCTACCACAAGTCCAAGACTTTGCATAAGCTCGGTGGCAATTTCAGCATTGAGGGCATTGTCATCAGCAAGAAGAACACGCTTTCCTTTCAGCTGCTGTCTGTCAGCTTCCGTATGTTCGGGAGCAAGTATCTCGCTGCGCTGTTCGGGTGATGCTGGTTCAAGGGGTATCTCCACGGTAAATACAGAGCCTTTTCCAAGCCGGCTTTCAACGGAAAGAGTGCCGCCCATAAGCTTTGTGAGCTTGTTGACTATGGACATTCCAAGACCTGTTCCCTGTATCTTTGATATGCGGCTGTCTTCAGCACGGGCATAATCATCAGTGATATGTTTCAGAAATTCTTCGGACATTCCGATGCCGTCATCTTTGCAGACAAAACGGTAGCGGTTTTTGGGAAGGGCATCAAGGCTCACTTCTATATGGCCGCCCGCTTCGGTGTATTTGAGAGCGTTTGAAACTATGTTAATGACTATCTGGCTGAGTCTGCCCGAATCGCCTATAACAACGGCGTCATTGCAGCCGCAGTTAAGTGAAAGCTGCCTGTCGGTCTTTTTCGCCATTGGAAGAAGCAGGTCGATGCTGCCCTTTACGCATTTTGCAATGTCAAAGGGTGAGGTGTTCAGCTCAAGAGTGCCGTATTCAAGCTGATTTACGTCAAGAATGGAATTTATGAGGGTAAGAAGATAATTTTCCTCGGAAGAAATACTGTTAAGAGCCTCGTTCAGACGCTTAGGGTCATCAATGTATTTTTGCGCTATCTGGGACATTCCGAGAACGGCATTGAGAGGCGTTCGGATATCGTGGCTCATTTTTGAGAAAAAGTCATTTTTTGCCGCAGTTGCAGCCTTTGCTTCATCGAGGGCAAGTGCCAGTTCATCGGAAATTGCTTTCTGTTTGTTGCGGCTTTTTACCGACTGTGAGTACATAACTGCAAGGAAAACGCTGGACAGTACGGCTGCCGCAAACAATACCCATATTATGGGGTGGTCAAAAAGGTATTGAACAAAGGAGTATTCCATTGCTGGGGTCTCAACATAATTTTCAATGATCTGATCCTGGATCTCGTTTGTGACCGTGAGCAGTGTTTTTGACCATAAGCCGTAGAAATCACGGTCGATATTCGCATTGACCGCCATTCTCAGCTCAACCGATGCACTTTGAACGATATCGGTGCGAAGTCTGTTCTGAATATCGTCTCTTGCAAGCTTCTGAGCGGTATAGGTCACAAGGAGGGCACCGTCTGCTTCGCCCGAAACAATGCTTTTTACACACTGTTCGGTGGTTTCCGCCGTGATTATTTCCGCATCGGGCCAGTTTGCGGCGATTATCTCTTTTGCCGTCAGGTCATTTGATAAAACGATGAGCTTTTTTATCTGTGAAGAGGCTCTGCGCTGACGGAGCAGGGAGACTGATGATTTTAGATACGGTTCGGTGGTCCGATAATGTGTTTCGCCAATGGTGGGGTTTTCCGAGTTGCAGTCAAGCCATATATCGGCACTTCCCGAGGTCAGTATATCAATGTATTCTGCTTTGGTTTTTGTGGGGATAAATTCATAGTCAAGTTCGAGACGCTCTGCGGCGGCTTTGAAGATATCCGCAGTGATGCCCAGAGATTTGCCGTCATCATAATATGAATATGGCGCTGTATCGGGGGAGAGGACAACTTTGACAACTGCATTTTCACTGCGGAGCTTTTTAAGAAGCTCGATCTCTTTTGCGGTAAGCTCGGTATTCAGATCCTGAGCACCGTAATATTTTGTGTAAAGATCGGAGCGCCAGTTCGGAACTTCTATGTTCATCTGATCTATGGCACGGTCGATATTGTCGATAAGGGGCTGGTCTTCCTTTCGTGCCATAATGTAATAGGGCGTTTCACCAAAATTTTCTATGGTAGTCTCGTCTTTGGGAGCGCCGATGTAGCTGTTCACAAGAGCGTCCACCTTGCCGTCGATAAGGGCTTTTGAAAGTTCGGTCGGGGTCTCATAATAGATTATTTCATAAGAAAATCCCTTTGAGTCTGCCCATTCAAGGAAGCTTTTGTTATAGGTATGACGCTGGAGGAGACCGATTCGGATACCATTGTATGTGGAATAATCACATGCTTTGATAGAGGTATTGCCGACCTTTACATTCATACAGGTGAATGCGGTTATTGCAGGGTGGTGAAGGCAAACTCGTCAAGGCGTTCATCGGTCATTTTTGCGGCGGTGTAGAGGTCAAGTTCACCGTTTCGGAGCATATCCACACATTCGGCGGCAGTTTTGTCATAACCCACGTAGGAAAATGTACACTGCATATAATTGGAGATATTCTGCATCATCTCATAGCCGTAGCCGTAACGCTTTCCGTTTTCGTCCGTCATATTGAAGCAGTCAAAATGATAGAAGGAAACCTTATAGTCAGGGGTGGGGAGCGTTGGCACGGAAGCCGCATATGTTGTTATGGGGAAGGAAAATGCCGATAATATAAGGCAGAGGAAGAAAATAAATATCTGCTTTGCTCTGCGGCGGGATATAAAATGCTCGGAAGTTACATTATACATAAAATTTTACGTCCTTGATCGTTTTATTGAAATTATTAAAATTGTTCTGTACTTTGCATATATGACCACATTATCAGTATATCATACATTTAAAGTTTTTTCAATGAATGTATGAAAAACTAATTGGAACAATTATCGGTCAAACGGTGCTTTTTCGGTAAAATGTTGCTTGAATGCAAAATAAATGTTTACATTATGCCGTTTTGCTTTTGCAAATTGGAATAAATAGGTATATATTTATAATAGTATCGTTATGAACGGCTTTAGAAAATGAATTTGATATAGCTTTATGCTGACAGGGGGCTTATAATGAATAAATTTATGTCACAGACAGAGACAAACTCGCTTATTTCCGAATTTGCGGCTCAGAACAACATTTCAGGGCTTATCGGCGGATACTGCGAAGAGGGCTTTCCGCTGTATTATGCTAACAGGGAAATGGCGGAAATGCTCGGGTACGAAAGCGTGGAGGAGCTTGCGGCGGCTATTGATGAAAAGGTTGCCAACACCATTCACTCCGATGATATGCCCCAGGTGATAAGCGATCTCGGCGGAAGCTATTATGAGGGCATGACCTATGAGACCACATACCGTATGCCGAGAAAAGACGGGAGCTGGTTCTGGACTGTTGACAAGGGCAAGGTCATTCGGGCGGAGGACGGCATGCTCGCTATCATAAGCGTATGCACGGATATGAGCGATTTTCTGCGGCGTCAGAAAGAACTTGAGTCTCAGAACATTATTTTCGACTATATGTTCAGAAATATCCCCGGAGGATATATACGGTGCAGCATTGACGAGGGGTTTTCTTTTCTTTGCATAAGCGAAAGATTTTTGAATATTCTCGGCTGGACAGAAGAGGACATCAAAAACCAATTTGACAACAAGTTCATAAATCTTGTGTGCCCCGATGACCGTGAGAACGTATGCAGGTACACGGAACATATTCTTAATGAAGAAGCGGTCTGCTCGAACGAAGATGTTATCTACCGTCTGCTGGGAAAGGACGGCTATCACTGAGTTTCGGACACATCGGCGAAGATATCCGCCGGCGGGCAAAACTTTGTTCAGTGCATAATCTCTGATGTCAGCAGCTATATTGCGGAAAAGGAGAACAGAGAGCGGGAAATGAAAAGCTCTCTTGCGGCATCGGAGCTAAGATATGAGATAATTTCCGCACTGGGTACAGCATACAAGGAGATATGTATTGTTGACCTGAAAGCAAAGCGGTACACTGTCATTTCGGGCACACAAGAGGGACGAAGCGGCTCTTTGGATAATCTCAGCCACAACTTTATAGATATCAATATAATGCCGAATTTCCGTGAGGAAGCGGAGGTGTTTCTTGATTTTGGCACCTGCGCAGAGAGGCTTGAAAACAAATCTGTTGTAAGCCACGATTTTCAGGCAAAAAGCGGTATGTGGTATCAAGTCTCATTTATTGCCAAGAAGCGTGACGAAAACGGAAAAGTCACCCATATCCTTGTCACCGCCCGTGACATCACCGAGCAGAAGCTAAGGGAACTTGCTTATCAGAAGAAGCTGGAGGATATTGCGGCTGAGGCAAGGCGTGCAAATAAAGCGAAAACCAATTTTCTCCGCCGCATGAGCCACGATATCCGTACACCTCTCAACGGAATAATCGGTCTGCTTGACATAGATATGTCGCATTTTGACGACAGAGAGCTTGTGCTTGAAAATCACACAAAAATGAAAACTTCCGCAAACCATCTGCTGTCGCTTATCAATGATGTTTTGCAGATGAGCAAGCTGGAGGACGGAAAGGCTAACCTTACCCACGAGCTTATCAGTCTTGTTGACCTTACCCGTGATATCGTGAATATAATCCACGGACGTGCCGTTGAAGCGGGGATAGAGTGGGACTTTGAAAAGAACAAATCTGTTATTCCGTATCCGTATATTTACGGCAGCCCCCTCCATCTGAGACAAATTTTCCTGAATATCTACGGAAACTGCATCAAATACAACCGCCCCGGCGGAAAAATTACCACCATAGTCGATAATCTTGAAGAGCACGGCAATATTTGTACATACCGCTGGACGATAACCGATACGGGCATCGGAATGAGCAAGGAATTTCTCGAACACGTATTCAACCCATTTGCACAGGAAAAGAATGACGCAAGGAGTATGTACCACGGAACAGGTCTCGGAATGGCTATTGTAAAGGGGCTTATCGACCAGATGGGCGGCTCCATAGAAATAACCAGCGAAGAGGGCGTTGGCTCGGAATTTGTTATCGTGATACCCTTTGAAATTGCACCGTCTCCCGAGACGCTTCCTGAGAAAGCTGCTGTTTCCGAATGTGACATAAACGGCGTTAAGCTTATGCTCGTGGAGGATAACGAGCTCAATGCGGAGATAGCTTATGTTCTGCTCACCGATGAGGGAGCGGAGGTCACTGCTGTTAGTGACGGAAAAAAGGCGGTGGAGCTGTTTGAAAAAAGCAGTGAGGGCACCTTTGACGCAATACTTATGGACGTAATGATGCCCGTAATGGACGGAATAACGGCGGCTAAAACTATTCGTGCAATGGACCGCCCCGATGCAAAGACCATTCCCATAATCGCAATGACGGCAAATGCATACAAGGAAGATGCTGAGGACTGCATTGCGGCGGGAATGAACGCACATCTTGCAAAGCCCCTTGACGTTAATAAGATCAAAAGAACTATATGTGAACAGGTCGGAAATTAAGGCAGTACAGACAGAACAGCTGATCAATAAAAAAGAGGTAAGATAATGAATTTAAAAAAAGGACTTTGGAGCGTTATAAGCTGCACACTGGCAATAATACTGCTTGCACTGCCCGCAGGGACTGTTTCGGCGGCTGCGGAGGCTGACGCTGAAACTGAGCGTCAGATCATTCGTGTTGCATTTCCGACACAGTAAGGTATGAGCTTCTTCGGACATTCGGGAAAGGTCACAGGCTATAACTATGACTATCTTGAAAAGATATCCGAATACACAGGCTGGGAAATGGAATATGTGCCCTACGGCAGCACGGACTCCGATCTTCAGGAGGGAAAGGCAGATCTTTTGGGGCCGCTGCTGAAAAACAAGGCTACTGAGGAAATGTTTGAATTCCCTAAAAACAGCTACGGAACGGTATATACCACCCTTTGCGCCCTCGCAGCAAGCACGCTGCATGAGAACGATATCTATAATGTTGATATGCTCCGTGTGGGGTTGTGGGAAGTGGCTGAAACACGAAATGAGGAGGTTTTGACTTTCCTCAAATCCGAAAATATGCCCTATGAGATAATATATTACGAAACGGCGGAGGAACAGCTTGAAGCTCTCAACAACGGTTCGGTGGACGTTATCTCAAGCGTATCCCTTTCACCTGTTGCAAATGCCCGAATAGTTGCGCAGTTTGCACCGCGTCCTTACTATTTCGCTTCAACAAAGGGAAATACAGAGCTTGTGGAAAAGCTTGATGCGACCATTGAGCTGATAGATCAGGTAGAGCCTAATTTGCAGGAAACTCTTTACAATAACTATTTCCGTGTTGCCAATGAAGCTTTCCGCCTTAATGACAGGCAAAAGGAAGCTATCGCAGAGCAGGGGACACTTCGTGTGCTTTGCTCGGAAAACGCTGCGCCTTATGCATATAAACTGAACGATAAGCCTGCGGGTATGCTCGTTTCCATTCTGAATGATTTCTGTGATAAAGCGGGGCTTACGGCAGAATACACAACCTGCGAGAGCCGTGAACACGTCAGAAAGCTCCTTGCAGACGGCAGCTATGATGTTCTGATAGGAATACCGCTGACCTCTGGACTTTGCTCGGAGCTTGGATTTATAAACAGCGCTCCCGTTATGACATCTGTTCTGGCTTATGTTCAGCACCCCACAAAAAGCAGCACGGACACAAGCGGTCAGACCATTGCCCTTGTAAAAGGTTTGGAGGAGCAGATACCCACCGGCAGCTATGCAGATGTTATCCTCTGTGATAATTCAAAAGCCTGCGTTGAGGCTGTGGAGAGCGGAAAAGCCGATGTTGCGGCGGGAAGCCGTGCCGCTTTGGAATATTATATTTATGAGGACAACAGCTCTCTTGTAACAAGCCTTATTCCCGGTCAGGTGCAAAAGGCTGCCATAGCTGTTGACAGAAACGTTGCCCCTGATCTGCTTTCGGCAATGAACAATTATATTTACAGCATTTCCGAGGACGACCTTGCTAATTACCTCAGCGACGGCAATCTTCACCCCGAATCGAGCACTATGATGGAATATCTGCGCCGCCACCCTGTTCAGGCGGTCGTGATAATTGTGACTGTAACCGTTATTGTCGCTGTGGTGGTAACTCTTCTCACACGCTCTTCAAAACAGCGTGCGGCAATGGAGGCGCTGCATAACAGTCAGCTCCGTGAGGCTCTTCAGATAGCCAAGGACGCAAACGAAGCAAAATGAACATTCCTTTCAAATATGAGCCACGATATCCGCACGCCGATGAATGCGGTCATAGGCTTTTCGACGCTTCTTACAAGAGACCCCGGCGATGAGGTCAAAGTCCGTGAATATGCCCGAAAGATAAGTGCGGCAAGCAATCATCTGCTGGGACTTATCAACGATATCCTCGATATTTCCAAGATCGAGAGCGGAAAAATGTCTCTCCGTCAGTCGGTATTTTCCATTGACGAGCTTATGGAATCTATCAATGTGGTCATACGCCATATGGCAGGAGCCAAAGATCAGGCATTTCAGATAAATATGGGGAAAATGTCCCACGAGCTTTTTGTGGGAGATAAGGTGTGCATAAATCAGGTGCTCATAAACCTGCTTTCAAATGCAATAAAATACACACCCGACGGCGGGGAGATCCGCTTTGAGATATCCGATATGGGAAGCTCATCATCAGCCGTTGAGAAGATACGCTTTGTGGTTGCAGATAACGGCTACGGCATCACAGACGATTTTAAGAAGATAATCTTCGACCCGTTTACCCGTGCCGAGGACAGCACCGTTAACAAAGAGGTGGGCACAGGTCTCGGACTTGCCATAACAAAGAATATAATAACCCTTATGGGCGGCGCTATCGAGCTTGAGAGCGAGCTTGGCAAGGGTACGACATTTACCGTTGATCTTCCGCTCCAGCTTCCCCACGAGGAAACTGACGAGCATTTCTGGGAAAATCACCACATTTCCCGAATTCTTCTTGTTGATGATGATAAAAGCATCTGCGACGGTATCAAGGAAAACATGGCAGACAGCGGAGTGGCATTTGACGCTGCATACAGCGGCGAAACGGCTGTTGAGCTTGTTAAAAGGAAATATGCGGAGGGCAAGGAGTACAGCACGATAATCCTTGACTGGCAGATGCCCGGTATGAACGGGCTTGATGCCGCAAGGGAGATACGAAAGATAATCCCCATTGATACGCCCGTGCTGTTCCTCACCTCCTACGACTGGTCTGAGATAGAAACAGAGGCGCTGGAGATAGACGTTGACGGCTTCCTTGCAAAGCCGTTCACGACTATGAATCTTAAGGAAAAACTCATTGAAGTGGAGCATTTCAAAAATTCTGTTTCAAAGGGCGAGGTATCGCTTGACCTTAAAGGAATGCATTTCCTGCTTGCGGAGGATAACGAGCTTAATTCCGAGATAGTTACCGAGCTGTTAAAAGCAGAGGGAGCGACCTGTAATGTTGCGGTAAACGGTCAGCTTGCGGCAGAACGCTTTATTTCTTCGCCTGCAAAGACATACACCGCTGTTCTTATGGACGTTATGATGCCTGTGATGAACGGCTATGAGGCTACAAAGGCTATCCGTGCTTCAAAGCACCCCGAGGCACTTACCATACCTATCGTTGCAATGACTGCCAATGCATTTGTTAAGGACGTTCAGGACGCACTTGATGCAGGAATGAATGCACATATCGCTAAGCCTATCAATATGGATACTCTGAAAAACACCCTTGGCTCGTGCATCAAGCCATAAGGGAAATCAGCAAAAAATTCCTATGATAAAAATTGATTCTTAACATTCATTGTGATATAATGCCTATGGGAGAGAATCCAAGAAGTTTATTACATATTTAAGGCACAGGTGATATTTATGTGGGTGGCATTTGCATTCGGCTCTGCACTTTTTGCAGGCGTAACATCGATACTTGCAAAAATAGGCATAAAAAATACCGATTCTACCGCCGCAACGGCTGTCAGGACCATAATAATACTGTTTTTCTCGTGGCTGATGGTCTTTGTCACGGGGCAGGCAGGCGGAATATCGGATATTTCGGGAAAAACGCTCACGTTTCTTATCCTTTCGGGACTTGCAACAGGCGGCAGCTGGATGTGCTATTTCAAGGCGCTCCGGATAGGCGATGTGAACAAGGTGACGCCTGTTGACAAATCAAGCACTGTCCTTACGATGCTCCTTGCGTTTATCATACTGGGAGAAAAGATCGACCTTCTCAAAGCTGTATGCATTATACTCATCGGAGCGGGTACATATCTGATGATAGTGAAAAAGGAGACGGACAAGGAGGTAAAGGGCAGGGGGTGGCTTTTCTATGCTGTCCTTTCGGCGGTGTTCGCAAGTCTTACTTCCATACTTGGAAAGATAGGCATAAGCGGCGTGGCTTCAAATCTCGGAACTGCCATAAGAACTGTAGTTGTGCTTATAATGGCGTGGGTAATGGTCTTTGTGACGAAAAAGCAGGACGAACTGAAAAAGATAGACAGGAAAAGTATGGTGTTCATCTGCCTTTCAGGGCTTACTACGGGGCTTTCCTGGCTTTGCTACTACAAAGCTTTGCAGGACGGTCAGGCAAGCGTTGTTGTGCCCATAGACAAGCTCAGTATTCTTGTGACGGTGGCTTTTTCATACATTGTGCTGAAAGAGAAGCTTACAAGGAAAGCACTTCTCGGACTTGTACTCATAACTGCGGGAACGCTGATGCTTGTGATAAAATAAAGTCCATACCGAACATTTTTTCGCTCGGTATGGACTTTTTTGTCACTCTGTCGCCTTGCTTTTGCCGATAGCCCAGCCGAATACACAGCCGCAGCCTCCGCCGATGATATGCGCCATCTGGGAGATATTGTCGTCGGCAAATATGCCGTTTATTATTTCAGCACCGAGATATAGCACGGCAACGATAATAAGGGTCAGGGGTATTTCTCCGCTTTTGCTGTTGGCAAAGGAGCTGAGGAGTATCATCATAAAGGCAGCGCCGCTTGCGCCGAGAAGGGCAACGTGGGGGAAGAATATCACGCTTATAAGCCCCGTGATAAATGCGGTAAAGGCTATCATTATGAGCAGCCTTTTGCAGCCGTATTTTTCTTCAAGCATTGGTCCCACAAGGAGTATGACCGTGAAATTTCCCATAAAATGGCTCATATCTGCGTGACCCAGAACGTGGGTGAAAAGGCGTATGTAGAAAAGGGGGTCAGCGAGGGAGCTTCGGTAGACCGAGAAAAGCAGCGTTGTTGACGCTCCGCCCGTGAGCATTCCCACGATGACCGCCGCAAAGGACAGCAGGGTGAACGTGAGGATAACAGGGGAGTTGTAGGTTATTTTCGGCAGCTTCATTTTATCTGTCCTTTCGTTTTTGACTATGAAAAAAGCCGTTTTTACTTTTCGGTAAAAACGGCTTTAAGCTTTTTGCAAAATTATTCAGCAGCGTAAACGCTTACCTTCTTGCGATCCTTGCCAACGCGCTCGAACTTAACAGTTCCGTCGATAACAGCAAAAATTGTGTCATCAGAACCGATTCCAACGCCTGCGCCGGGATGAATGTGTGTACCTCTCTGACGAACGATGATGTTGCCGGAAGTTACAAACTGTCCGTCAGCTCTCTTAACGCCAAGTCTCTTGGACTCGGAATCACGTCCGTTCTTAGTGGAACCCATACCTTTTTTATGAGCAAAAAACTGCATAGAAATTCTGATCATTGCGGTATCCTCCCTTTCAATTTAATAGAGACCGTCATTTTGTGATGATCTGTATGCTGCGGGGAAATTCTTCGGATATAAAGCCAAGATGGGTCTTAAAAGACTCAATAAGTTTTTCGGAATATCCGCAGCCTTCGTTTTTCAGCCTGAGAGTCAGCATATTTTCCGATACCGATACATCTGCATCGTCCCCGAAAAACTCGGTGACAGTGTTGCAGGTAAGCTCGGCGGCGGAGGAGACGGCAGCACAGGCAACATCATTGCCCGCTGTTCCATATCCGGCGTGACCCGACAGTGAAAAACCCGATAAGCGACCGTTTTCTGTGAAAAAAACAGCCTTTATCATGCCTTGATAGCGTCGATTCTTACCTTAGTGTAGGGCTGTCTGTGACCCTGCTTCTTGTGAGAAGAGCCCTTCTTAGGCTTGTAGGTGAAAACGGTGATCTTCTTGGACTTACCGTTCTTGATAACCTTAGCCTCAACTGCTGCGCCTGCTACGTAGGGTGCGCCTACGGTGAGGGAGCTGTCGTTGTTTACGGCGATAACCTTGTCAAAGGTTACAGTGTCATCAGCATTTACCTCGAGCTTCTCGATGAAGATCTCATCGCCCTCTTTGACCTGATACTGCTTTCCGCCTGTTTCGATAATAGCGTACATTTTCGGCACCTGCCTTTTCCTTTAAAACTCGCTGTTACAGGCGGATCTCCCGAAATTCGGTACATCACTTGTCAAGCCCGTTCCAAGCGGCAGAATTAATTATATCACATAAAAATCCTTTTGTCAAGGGGATCTTGGCATTTTTTCAGCCTTTTGCGGAAAAATATTTGCGGCTTTCTTTATTTTGATTATAGCTTTGATTATAGCAAATTTCCGTGTAAAAATCAATATGTTTTTGCTGATACATATGTGCTGAAATTTGTTGAAATACAACAAATGTTCCGCCAAATTTTCGGAACATTTTTTCTGTTAATTACCATTGCAAAATATATGTTTCGGGTGTATAATAAAAATACAGAAC
>CAMBJF010000059.1 GCA_945867875.1 uncultured Ruminococcus sp.
ACCGTGAGTATCACAGCCGCAGCGACAACCGCCGCTCCCACAGCCGCTCCCAGAACTCCTCCGAGAATGGAGTCGCAGGCTTTGACAGGCTCAATTTTTCTGACTATAAGAACAATATTTACAATTATCCTCAGTATAATATTCACAGCCGTGAACACCACAGCCCATATCACTGCACTTATCATTCTAATTGCAGCGGGACGGACAAGCGTTTTTTCGATATACTTAGCCGTGCCCTCGGTCTGCGAATCCTTGGACTTTATTCCGAAAACATCGTAAACAATAGCTTCGTGAGCACTGCTGTCCGTAAGAAAATCCTTTACGGAGCTTTCAGAGACCTTTACCCCCACGGGCAGCCTGTCATTTATTCTGTCTGTAACCAGTCCGCTGTACTGCGAAGCTATACTATTTATTTTATCACGAAATGTCTCATTAGTCAAGAGGTCGTTTACATCAATGCCCGCAAGGGAAAACACCTTTGAAAACTGCTCTCTCATAACTTCGTCATCAGTGCTCAGATAATCCCTTACAAGTTGCTTTAATTCGTCAGAACCGCCGAGATTATCGTCAATAAATGTGTCTGCGGACTTTTCGGCCTCGTCCTTCAGCTTGTTGACAGTTTCATCTCTTACATCTTTAACGGCAGTATCTATCTTTTCGCTTACCGTTTCCGCAAAATAATCATCATATATCTTTGAAGTTATGGGATAAGACGAAAGTGCCGCAGCAGCGGAAAATGCTATGACAAGGCACACAAGGCTGAGCACCGTCCTTAGTACTCCCCTTTTGAAGCCACGGCCGATAAAAGCGATAAGTATTACCGCAGCCACGATATCATAAATATACGGGAACATTATAAAACAAATTCACCTCTGAAATCTTATCAGCCGCTGTAATTTATGCGGTTGACGATGTCATAGCCTAACAGGAATATATATTTTCCGCAGCGGCAGAAATCATCGTAATCGTCCTCAAGGAGTATTTTTCCGCCGAGAATACCGTCTGAGCTGTAAATGTCGATGCCCGAATCATTCAGAATGCACACTTCGGCATTGCCGGTATATACTTTCTTTGCTTCTTCATCAAGGGTCAGTACAACAGGAGATGCGCAGTCCGAACCGACAAAGGAAATGAGAGTCGTTCTTCTCAGGTCGGTATTTTCCGTAATGACCGCAGAAATATTGCCCGAAGCGTCATAGTCGGTTATTGGGTCGTTATACTCATACTGAGAGGTAAGCACTCCGTCCTTGGTAAAGCCTGCGGTTATGGTGTCGCCTATCATAATTATGCCGTCATCGGTGAATTTTACATCAAGGGCAAGTGTGGGCACAGGGTCGCTTTCCCACATAGGTTCGGTGTCCTTGAAATCAAACCGCTTCATTTTTGAATAAAGCTGACCGCCCTCAGCGGTAAGAACTGTAATGACACAGCCGCTGCTGTTATCATTAAAGGTCACATTTATAATACGGCTGTCATAGCTGAAATAGGTGAAAACAGGCTCTCCGCCGGGGTCATAAATTTTGAGCATAGCAAGATATTTGTCCGATTTTGTGACCACAGCGGCATAATCAGACTTTGAAAGCTCCGCTATGTAAATAACATCGTCCGCAGTTTTGGTGTAAATGTTCTTGTATTTGCTTTCGAGACTGAACTCCCTGCCGCCCTCATCGTAAATCAGTGCCTTGGAGCCTGATACGGCGAGTATGGGATTTGCATAGGTATGCTGGCGCTCGTTCATGACCTTTCCGTCAACGCTGTAAACATGGAACTTGGATTCATCAAGGAGCGCAAGAGCACCGTCCATATCCATAAGCTGGAAGCCCGAGCCGCCCTCAACTTTAAGGGGAAATTTGCCCTCGGAAAGATCGGCAGTCTCTTCTGATGCGATATTTTCGGGAATGGTGGTCATAATGCCTTTGAAATAAGGCAGCCACATATCTCTTGTAAACACAGCAACAGCCACAGCGCCGCATATAAGAAGAATGACAAACATCTTGATAAGCATATTTTTGGTCTGCTTAGCCTGCCTCTTTTTTCTAAGCTCCGAGATATCCGTTACGGGCATAACCATTCCTCCTCAGTCATAAAAAACACGGTTCAAATAAAGTCCGCAGGGCTTTGCGGTAACACCCGCACGCTCCCTGTCACGGCTTTCGATTATTTCTGGCAGTTCATCGGGGGATATACGTCCCTCGCTCACGTAAATAAGCGTCCCTGCGATTATCCTCACCATATTGTAAAGAAAGCCGTCTCCCCTGACGGTCAGGGTAACAATATCGCCGTCACGCCTTGTCTCGCACAAGGACACCGTGCGGACGGTATTTTCCTTGATGCCCAGTGCTCCGCAGAAGCAAAGGAAATCGTGGGTTCCCTCAATATATTTTCCTGCCATGTTCATCTTTTCAATATCCAGCTCATAGGGATAATGAAGTGCAAGGCCATCAAGAAAAGGGTCTCTCACAGCACGGTTCAAAATTTTATAGATGTACTCTTTGCCCTTGCAGGAATATCTTGCGTGAAAATCCATAGAAACTTCTTCGCAGTCAAGCACGGCAATATCCGCAGGGAGCAGACTGTTCATTCCACGGATAATATTATTGCAGGGTATGGGGTGTTCGGTGGTAAACGAAAAGAAATATTCATTTGCGTGAACGCCTGTGTCCGTTCTTGAACAGCCCTGAATTTTTACCTCAGAGGCTGTAAGACGTGAGAGCCTGTCCTCGAGGATATTCTGGACGGACACTGCATTTTCCTGACGCTGAAAGCCGTGATATGCCGTTCCGCAGTATGCCGTCTTAACTTTTAAATTGCGGACTGACACACGACAGCCCTCCTTTTTATCTGAAAATTATCTTTCCCATATCAATTATCATAACGCCGCCGAGAAAAAGCAGTGAAAGGCACAGGGCAGCATAATCCGCTCCGCCCGATACAAGAGTTTTGAGCTTTGTTCGTCCCTCGCCGCCGTTGTAGCAGCGGCATTCCATTGCAAGAGCAAGCTCCTCCGCTCTTCTGAAAGAGGACACAAACAGAGGAATGATTATGGGAACAAGTGCCTTTGCACGCTCAACAAGAGTTCCGCTGTCCATATCAGCTCCCCTTGCCTTCTGAGCGGACATTATCTTATCCGTTTCTTCGATAAGAGTGGGAATAAATCTCAGCGCAATGGTCATCATCATCGCAAGCTCGTGAACGGGAAAATGAAGCTTTGAAAGGGGCTTCATCATCTGCTCGATAGCGTCTGTGAGCACGATGGGAGAGGTGGTGTAGGTAAGCAGCGATGAGCCGCATATAAGGGCTATGAGCCTTATTATCATATATCCCGAGGTGATAAGTCCGTTGTCGGTTATCCTTATTTTCCAGATATGGAACACCGTCACGCCGTCAATGAAGAAAATATTCAGCACAGATGTGAATATTATGATCGGTATAATAGGCTTCATACTCTTGATGATAAGCTTGGGAGAAAGCTTTGATGCAAGGAATGCTATCACGAAAAATACGAGGGACAGTATAAGTGCAGGAAAGCTGTCTGCGGAAAATATCATCACAATAAATATGGCTGTTATAACTATCTTAAAGCGTGCATCAAGCCTGTGAACAGCGGAATCCATAGGAAAATACTGTCCGATGGTAATATCCTTAAGCATTTTCAAGACCTCCTCTGCCGTTCTTTTCAAGATACTCTTTTATGGTCTTGAGAGCAAATTCAACGGTGTAAACATCGCCTCTGATGTCGATTCCACGCTGACGGAGAAGAGAAAAAATGCGTGTTATCTGGGGCACGGAAAGTCCTACAGATGAAATTTCCTCGGCTCTTGCAAAGACCGCAGGTGGCGTGTCGTAGCAGAGCACCTCGCCCTTGTTCATAACAAGTATCTTGCTTGCAAAACGTGCAACGTCCTCCATACTGTGAGAAACAAGGAGCACTGTGGACTTGGTCTCATCGTGATACTGCTTTATCTGGTCGAGAACATTTTCACGTCCCTTGGGGTCAAGTCCCGCCGCAGGTTCATCGCGCACAAGCACCGTGGGACGCCTCGCCATAACTCCCGCAATGGCACCACGCCTTTTCTGACCGCCCGAAAGCTCAAAGGGCGATTTTTTCAGAAGCTCCGGGCTTATTCCCACAAGCTCCGCCGTTTCTCTCACACGCTTGTCGATCTCTGCTTCATCAAGCCCCATATTTTTTGGCCCGAAGGCAATGTCCTTGTAAACCGTGTCCTCAAATATCTGATATTCGGGGTACTGAAAAACAAGTCCTACCTTAAAACGGATATCTCTGAGCTTAACGTCCTTGCTCCAGATATCCGTTCCGTCAATAAACACCTTGCCCGAGGTAGGCTTAACAAGCCCGTTGAAATGCTGGATAAGGGTAGACTTGCCCGAACCTGTGTGGCCGATAACGCCAACAAGCTCTCCCTCCTCTATCTCAAGGTCAACATTATTCACCGCAGTCTTTTCAAAGGGCGTGCCCTGACTGTAGGTGTAGGTAAGTTTTTCGGTTCTGATAACAGCCATTTTTGCCTCCGTTTCGGATACATTTCCCTGTGGGGATAATGTTCCTCAGATGAATTTTAAAGGGTCTCGCTTCTTTTAAGCTTGTTTGCCATATAAAGCTGAGATATGATGTTCACGGCGGGGAGCGCCGAAAGAAGCGAATATATCACAGCCTTTTTCTTTGAAATCGCATTGTCCTTGTAAAGCTTTCTCATAAAAGCTATCGTAAATATTATAGTGACTGCCTCCATAGTGCAGAACCCAAGTCCGCATACAGCCGCACATATCCCTGAGGGAAGTGACACAGCCACTGCATATGCTCCAGCCGCAAGTATGTACATAGGAGCGACGATCGCCATTATAATAAATCCTATGCCGAATGTGATAAGTCCTATGAAAATCGAGAAAAGTATCATCGGCAGAAGTCCGCTGACTACATAGCCAAGCACATTGACAGCTATGAAGCATACAAACACTGCAACAGCCGCTGAAAATACTGTGCCGATAACTGCGGATATCACAGGAAGCTTACGTAATGCCTCGTCATCATAATCATATGACTTTTTGCGGCTTCCCACCGCCATTCGTATCAGTCCGATACAGGGCAGAAGGAATGACGGAAAAGCCAGTACACATTCGATAATGTACACTATTATTTTTGAAAAGTCAATGCCCATTTCACTGAGTGTTGTCAATGCATCATATGACTCGTTCAGCTCCGATGATATGTCAAATCCGATTGCGCCAATGCACAAAATGATTCCCGAAAGCACGGGAAACAGCAGGTATATTACCCCTGCTCCCGCAGCACCTCGGTTTATCTTTCCTGCACAGTCAGCGCCGAAATAAACTATGCATATAACGGATATCAACATAACGGCTATCAGAAGTATGACAGCGATCCCCATAAAATATCCCCCTTATGAATTCTTAAGAGACTTGTAAGCGATAACGCCGAGGGCAATAAGTGCAATGATGTTCACCGCAGGAATGAGCATAAGAACGAGGAATCCCACGCATTTGAGGAGAGAGAAAACTCCCTTTCCGAGAAGCGATATAAGGAGCCATACTCCGCCGATTATGCAGACAATTGCCGCAATGCAGAAAAACAGAAGCACTCCGACTCCCGAGAAAAGGGAGACCACGGTTATCCCTGCAATAATAAGAAGCGCCGCCAGTGAAATAAGTGTTAAGATCATCATAATAAAATCTCCTTTCAGATATAGCTTTAAGCTGTGTAATTATAATACCGCACATTCCTTAAATCTGCGCTGAAAAAGGATTAGAATATGATTAAAAAATCACTGACCCTTAAGTAGCTTTTCAAGATAATCCGCACAGGCTTCCTCGGTGATTATGTGAGTGTCCGCATCTTTTCTGCCGCTTTTTTGCAGAAGATACATAAGCTGTGTGGACTGGGGAACGTCAAGTCCCACTTCTCTGAGCTTCTCAACATTTGAAAAGACTTCAGAGGGGATATCGTCAAGAATGACCTTTCCGCTGTCCATAACAACAACTCTGTCAGCCTGAGCAGCCTCGTCCATATAGTGGGTGATGAGTACTATGGTAACGCCGTTTTCACGGTTTAAACGCTTGATAGTTTTCATAACCTCACGCCGTCCGGCAGGGTCAAGCATTGCAGTCGGCTCGTCAAGGACGATGCAGTCGGGCTTCATTGCGATTATTCCCGCAATGGCAACTCTCTGCTTCTGACCGCCCGAAAGCTGTGAGGGAGCGTGCTCTCTGTACTCGTACATTCCAACGGCTTTCAGCGCTTCATCAACACGGACACGCATTTCATCGGGAGGGACACCCATATTTTCAAGTGCAAACGCCACGTCCTCCTCAACAACAGATGCAACTATCTGATTGTCGGGATTCTGGAACACCATTCCGATGTGCTTTCTGATGTCAAAAAGCTTGCTTTCATCGGAGGTGTCAAAACCTGCCGACATCATCTTTCCGCCGCAGGGCAGCAGTATTGCATTGGTGTGCTTGGCAAAGGTGGATTTTCCGCAGCCGTTGTGTCCGAGAATAACGGTAAAGCTGCCTTTTTCTATGGACAAGTTCAGGTCTTCAAAAACAAGTATCCTGTTTTCTTCCTGTCCGTTTTCAGATTCGCCCTCAGACATATCGGAATAATAGAACATAAGGTCCTTTGCAGAAATTATATTTTCCATAAACTCCTCACTTATTTTGCAGTATCGGCTATGAACATAGCTGTTGAGCCGCAGGGCAGAGCATATTTTCCCGTTTCCACAGGGAGACCTATCTCGTCGGCGGTAACACTGCCCTTAAACTTCTCCCCTACCGTCTCGCCAATGATATACGCCATTACCGAGGGGGAAAGTCCCGTTGTGTAGCTGTTTAAAAGGAAGAACAGCGGGTCATCGCTCATAACGCCTGTGCAGAGCTTAACAAGGTCATATATGCAGTCCTCAAGCTTCCACACTTCCTGATTAGGACCTCTGCCGTATGAGGGCGGGTCCATAATGACTGCGTCATACTTCCTACCACGCTTTATTTCACGGGCAACAAATTTTTCGCAGTCATCGACTATCCAGCGGATAGGTCTGTCGGAAAGTCCCGATGATGCGGCATTGTCTCTTGCCCACTGCACCATACCCTTTGATGCATCAACGTGGCATACGGAAGCGCCTGCGGCAGCCGCTGCAAGGGTAGCTCCGCCAGTGTACGCAAAAAGGTTCAGAACGTTCACCTCTTTGCCGAATCCAATACGCTTTCTGATAAGCTCAGAGGTAAAATCCCAGTTTACAGCCTGCTCGGGGAAAAGTCCCGTGTGCTTGAAGCCTGTGGGACGGATATTGAAAACAAGCTCTTCTCCTATTTTTAGGTCATATGATATCTGCCAGCTGTCGGGAAGCCTTTTTAAGAAGCTCCACTGTCCGCCGCCCTTGTCGGAGCGGTGATAATGACCGTCAGCCTTGTTCCATACAGGAGATTTTTTGTCGGTCTTCCATATTACCTGCGGGTCGGGACGGACAAGGGAATATTTGCCCCAGTATTCAAGCTTTTCGGAACAGGAGCAGTCTATCAGCCTGTAATCTGTCCATCTGTCAGCAATTCTCATTTACACGAAATCCTTTCTATCATTGGTGTGAGGGGCACAGGCGCTTTATCGCTCCCGCAATTTCAACAGCCATATCGTTAACAGCGTCAAAATGCTTTCCCTCAACGCTTACACGGATAACAGGCTCTGACGGATTTTCCCGCACAGCTATCCTGCCGAAGCCGTCAAGCTCCTTTTCCTTTTTTTCTATCATTTCTTCAAGCTCGGGAATATTTTTCCATACCTCACGCCAGTCCTCCGAAATTTTCACATTCAGAGCCACCTGAGGATATCTTTCCATCACCGAGCACAGCTCGCTGAATTTTTTTCCCGAACGTTTAACAGCCGAAAGCAGCATTACCGCCGTAAGAAGCCCGTCGCTTTCACAGTTTATATCACCGAACAGGATATTTCCCGAAAGCTCTCCGCCGAGGGAATATCCTCCCGAAACAAGCTTTTCGGTTATGTATCTGCCCCCCGACCTTGTGGTAACGTCCTTTATCTTATTTTCATCGGCAAAGACGATAAAGCCCGTATTGACCGATGCGGAGACCACAACGCTGTTTTTTTTCAGTGCTCCCCGCTCACGCATATCCTTGGCAAATACCGCAAGCAGCCTTTCGCCGTCTATGGCAGTGCCGTTTTCATCAACTGCAAGGCATTTCGAGCCTGTGCCGTCAAATGCAATGCCAAGGTCACATTTTCTGTTTTTCACAAATTCAGACAGACTTTCCATATGTGAAATGCCGCATTCCCTGTTGATATTATTTCCGTCAGGGTCGCAGTTTAAAAGGTACACCTTTGCACCGAATGAGGAAAACAGCTTTTCTGCGGCTTCTGATACAGCTCCGTTGGCACAGTCTGCCGCTATGGTCATTCCCGAAAGGTCGGAGCTGCAGTTTCTGAGGATAAATGCAGTATAGTCGCCAACTGCGTCGGGATATGATGACCTTGTGCCGAACGATGTGTTTTTGCTGTGTCTGCCGCTTTTGAGCTTCTCGTTTATTTTTTCGATAACGTCCTCACCGATGCGCCTGCCGCCTGAGCCGTATATCACAGCTCCGCAGCTGTCCGCTTCACCGTCGGCACTGCCGATATAGACAAAGCCGTCAGCACCTGTTTTTTTCACAAGATATGCTCCCGCAGGCTGCGGAATGACTCCAAGTGACACAGCTACACACCCTGCCGAAAGTATCCCTGCGGTGAGAGCCTGCTCAAAGGCTGCCGATGATATCCTTGTATCTGTGCCCACAAGCAGCCTGCCGCCGTGGCACATTATCTCGGCAGCCGCTCTTCCGAGCTTTAAAAAGGCTTCACAGGGAATATTTTCCGAGAGAGCCGTAAACGATCCGTCAGGATCGAATGAAATGCTCATATTTATTTTATGTCTCCTTGATATTTCTATTTATTCAAACATTGAGGTCTGCTTTTCGGGTGCGCTGTAGCCCATATGCTTGTACGCAAGGGCGGTCGCGCATCTTCCACGGGGAGTACGGGAAATAAATCCCAGCTGCATAAGATACGGCTCGCACACATCTTCCAGCGTAACGGACTCCTCGCCTATTGCGGAAGCAAGAGTTTCAAGTCCCGCAGGTCCTCCGCCGTAGCCCTTGATGAGCATATTAAGAAAACGCTTGTCAAGGCTGTCAAGTCCCAGAGAATCTATCTCCATTCGGTCAAGGGCAATTGCGGCTATTTCGCCGTTTATGCGTCCCTGTCCGAGAACTTCCGCAAAATCACGGACACGCTTTAAAAGTCTGTTGGCGATTCTCGGCGTTCCACGGGAGCGCTTTGCTATTTCAGCCGCACCGTCATTATCGCAGGATATACCGAGAATAACAGCACTTCGCATAACGATATCCGAAAGCTGCTCCTGAGAATATAGCTCCAGTCGCTGGATAATTCCGAAGCGGTCACGGAGAGGTGCTGTGAGCTGTCCCGCTCTTGTGGTAGCACCAACAAGGGTGAATCTGTGGAGGTCAACTTTCAACGACCTTGCGGAGGGACCCTTTCCCACGACTATATCAAGGGCAAAATCCTCCATTGCGGGGTAAAGTATTTCCTCCACTGCACGGGAAAGTCTGTGTATCTCGTCGATAAACAGCACATCGCCCTCGGAAAGATTTGTGAGCAGTGCCGCAAGATCGCCCGGCTTTTCTATCGCAGGGCCTGAGGTCGTTCGGATATTTACGCCCATTTCGTGAGCGATTATTGTGGAAAGTGTAGTCTTTCCCAGTCCCGGAGGGCCATACAGCAGAACGTGGTCAAGAGATTCGTTTCGCTGCCTTGCCGCCTTGATATAGACCGCCATATTTTCCTTTACCTTGTCCTGACCGATATATTCGTTCAGAGTTTTGGGTCTCAGGGAATAATCTATGTCATCGTCCGAGGGCATCGCCTCGGGAGAGACCATACGCTCTTCAAAATCAAGCTCCATATCGCTTTGTTCCAGCAAGATAAAGTCATTCCTTTCAGATAGCTGTTATGCACCAGTGTCAAAGGACATCGGGGCAATATTTTCGGTAAACGGTCTTTTCCACCGTGAGGTCTGTTTTGTGGGGATAATGCACAGGGGCAGGCACATTTCATCGGAGGTTATTCCTCCCGAGCCTGCTTTTTCGGGAGCTTTATGCTTCTGATTCAGCGCACGGAATGCAAGGGACTTATCTCCCATTGCAAAGGCGATGTAATCTCCTACGAAGTCATAAAGCCGCTTGTTTGTCTTTCCGCAGCCGAATATTTCTCTGCGGATAAGCTCGCTTCTGCTCATAAGGTGGAAATTCTCCGACAGGTCTCTTGCAAACAGCTTTTCAAAATCTGTCCTGCAGTCTGCCCTCACATAGAAATCAACTGCACGTCCGCCGAAAACAGGGGGCATTATAAGGCAGTCGCAGAGGTCATATTTCAGATTGAGCATTATTTCCGAGGAAATATCCGTCATTCCGTAAGCCGATGTGACTATGATGAGGGTATCGGTCATAGATTTTGACAGCCCGTTTACAGTGTCGTTTATGTCCCTGATTATCTTTTTGACCTCGTCGCTTTTGCAGCCGAATTTAGCCGCTGCGTCACGGGGTGCGTTCCACTGAACATATGTAAATGTGTTCTGGTCGGTCTCAGCGATCTTCTTTATAAGCTCAAACATTCTCTTGGGGTCTTCCGCAACCTTGTGATAGCTCTTGTTTTCGGCTATCTTCACATTTGGCATAGCTATGGAAAACGGCTGTACTGCACCGATTATAGAGCCTGCGATATCACCGAAAATGTTTTCGTAGGGCAGGATAAAATCAGCGGCATTTGCAGATGAAACAGGCTGCTCCGCATATGGGTCAAGGTTTGAGGAAAGCTCCACCGTGCGGCAGAATTCCTTGAAAAACATCGTCTGTCCGAGACGGCAGTGCTCATTGGGATAAAGTCCCGATATACAGCTCGTTTCCGCCGCCGCAGGGTATGAGGGGCAGACTGATGTAAGCTGCTCGGTCATCTTTTTGATAAGAATGTCCGAAGACTTCAGCGAATCTCTCAGCATATTTTCCCCTGCCCCGCAAAGGACGATGAGGACAACGTTTTTATACATCTTGTTAAGCTCAGTATCAAGCTTTTCTATAGTGGATACATTCACAGGCAGTCTGTAAAACTTCTTCACAGATGCCGTTACATTCACAGGACACTTATTGTAATTCGGAAATACAAGCACGAAAACCAGTCCTTATTTAAATTTGGCAAGGCCCTTAAGGGCAAGTCGGATAAGCTCTTCTGCGGAAAGGGAGGGGTCAAGCTGAGAAACGGCATTTTCCGCCTCTGCCTGAGAGTAGCCGAGAACGAGGAGCGCATCGACAGCCTCTGCGGCTGCACCGCCTGAGATAAAAGCTCTGTTCACAGGTCCTGCGGGAGCGGAACGGGAAAGAGTCATCTGCTCCTTGGAAAGCTTGTCTTTTAGCTCAAGAACTATTCTCTGAGCCATTTTTGGGCCAATGCCCTTTACCTTTGTAAGCTGCTTGAAATCGCCTGTGGCAACTGCAAGA
>CAMBJF010000060.1 GCA_945867875.1 uncultured Ruminococcus sp.
TTATAGTATATTACTTACAAATAATGATATATCTCATATTTGATATATATGATTAAGCAGTGAAATATCCCAAAAGAAAAAGTGAGTATAAAAATATTTAATTTGCGGTTGTCCTGAGAAAAACTGCACATAATAAAACGGTGAAAGGAAAGCAGATGAGAATTGACAAATTTGTGGCGGAGCAGACGGGAATTTCCCGTGCAGATGCCAAGGCGATGATAAAAAAGCGGCAGATAATTGTGAACGGCGAGCCTGTTAGATCGGGAGAAGTTCACATTGACCCCGAAAATGATGACATTGTTATCGGCGGTAAGCACATAAATTACAGAAAACATTTGTATATTATGCTGAATAAGCCTGCGGGAACGGTCTGCGCCGTGAAAGATGAGCTCAGCCCCACTGTGGTGGAGCTTATCCCGCCCGAGCTGCGCAGAAAGGGACTTTTCCCTGCAGGACGGCTTGACAAAGATACCGAGGGCTTTGTGTTCATCACCGATGACGGCGCTCTTGCCCATAAAATGCTGTCACCCAGGAGTCACGTTGAAAAGGAATACGAGGTAACACTCGAAAAGCCTGCGGAAAAAGGCTATGCGGCAGTGTTTGAAGCGGGCGTTACCATTGACGGCGGAGAGAAATGTCTCCCTGCAAAGATCATTTTCACCGATGACGAAAAGGTGGTGCGCCTAATCATCTGCGAGGGAAAATATCACCAGGTAAAGCGCATGATGGAGGCTGTGGGCAACAGGGTGACTTTCCTTAAACGAGTGCGTATAGGCGGCATTCCCCTTGACCCGAATTTGCCCCTCGGACAGTGCAGGGAAATTTTGCACAAAGAAGTTTTGAATTTTTATGCAAAACAGTAATAAATTACCAACAATAATTTCAAGCCCGTGTTATTTTCGTCAAACTAAATAAATAACTTTTTATAAGTTTGGGTAATAAGAGACTTGAAATTTGTGTCAATAATTTGGTATTATATAGTTATAGCCGATATAAGTATATTTGTAATGATCGGCAGCATTTTGAATAGGGAGGTCCACATTAAATGGCAAGCTTATCACTCAGAGGCATCTATAAGAAATATCCCGGTGGCGTTGTTGCCGTATCAGACGTAAATCTTGAGATCAAGGACAAGGAATTCATTATCCTCGTAGGTCCTTCAGGCTGTGGTAAATCTACAACACTTCGTATGATCGCAGGTCTGGAAGAAATTTCCGAGGGTGAACTTTACATCGGAGACCGTCTCGTAAATGACGTTGCTCCTAAGGACAGAGATATTGCGATGGTTTTCCAGAACTACGCTCTGTACCCCCATATGACAGTATTTGAGAACATGGCATTCGGCCTTAAGCTCAGAAAGGTTCCCAAGGACGAGATCGCCCGTAAGGTTGAAGAGGCTGCAAGAATCCTCGACATCTCTCACCTCCTCAGCAGAAAGCCTAAGGCTCTTTCCGGTGGTCAGAGACAGCGTGTTGCTCTCGGTCGTGCAATCGTTCGTGAGCCCCAGGTATTCCTTCTCGACGAGCCCCTTTCAAACCTCGATGCAAAGCTCCGTGCTCAGATGAGAACCGAGATCTCCAAGCTCCACCAGAAGCTCGGTACTACATTTATCTACGTAACACATGACCAGACTGAGGCTATGACAATGGGTGACCGTATCGTAGTTATGAAGGACGGTTTCGTTCAGCAGGTAGATTCTCCTCAGAACCTTTACACCAACCCTGTAAACCAGTTCGTTGCAGGCTTTATGGGCTCTCCTCAGATGAACTTCATCGATGCTGTTCTCAGAAAGATCGAAGGCAAGTACACTGTTGAGTTCGGTTCCGAAGACACCAAAACAACAAGAGGCAAGAAGTACTACGTTGAAGTTCCCGAGGCTAAGGTTGACGACCTCGCTCTTTCCGAGCTCGTTGACAAGGAGATCATTATGGGTATCCGTCCCGAGAACATTCACGATGAGGAAATGTTCCTCTCCGCTGCTAAGACAGGCGTTATCGAGGCTGACGTTGAGATCACCGAAATGATGGGTGCTGAGACATACCTTTACCTCAACTGCGAAGGTATTCCTCTTACCGCTCGTGTTGATCCCAGATCCACAGCTCGTCCTCAGGATACTATCAAGGTTGCTATCGATCCCAACAAGATCCACATCTTTGATAAGGAAACTGAAAAGACTGTTATCAACTGATAACTCACTAAATAGCATTTTAAGGGTCTGCCGAAAAGCAGACCCTTTTTGTATAAACGGGAGGATATTATGTATATTGTAACTCCGAAACAGATGAAGGCTGCGGAAGAAATGACTGACAAAAGCGGGGTATCATACCTTGAGCTTATGGAAAATGCAGGTGCTGCCGCCGCTGCGGAGATCATAAAGTGGCTTGATGTTAACGGTAAAAAAGCCCTTGTGCTCTGCGGAAAGGGCAATAACGGCGGCGACGGATATGTAATTGCCCGTCATCTTGCGGATAAAGGCACATTTGTGACAGTGGCCATTACTGCTCAAAAGCCCCAGATGGGTATTGCATTTGATGAATATAACAGGATATGCGGCAATAAAAACATAAAAATTCAGCCTTTGAGCGAAACAGAATTGCAGGGCTACGACATAATAGTTGATGCAGTTTTCGGTACGGGCTTTCACGGTGAGCTGCCCGATGATATAAAGAAAGCTTTCAGAGAAATATCATCAACTGATGCATTCAAGCTTGCCGTTGATATTCCCTCAGGAGCAGACAGCATAAGTGGAAAATGCTCCGATGATGTGCCGTATTTCGATTTTACCGTAACATTTGGCGCAATAAAGGCGGGTATGCTTCATATGCCTGCAAGAAAGCACTGCGGCGAAATTGTCACAGCCGATATTGGCATAACCGATGAAACTATAGAAAAATCGGGTGGCATAGAGCTTATGGACGATACGAATGCCGCTGTGTCCGTTCCCGAAAGAGGGGAGATGTGTCACAAGGGCTGCTTCGGAAGGCTCCTCATTATTGCAGGCAGCGATAGTATGAGCGGTGCGGCGGCGATGAATGTGACGGGAGCCCTCAGAAGCGGTGCGGGGCTTGTCCGTCTTGCATCAGTACCCAAAGTAATTGACCGTGTGGGTTCGGGTATTTATGAATGTACCTTTACTGAGCTTGAACCCAATGCAGACGGCGGCATTTCTGCGGAAAATATTCCTGAACTGTCCGAGCTTATAAGCAAAATGACCTGCGTTTCTCTCGGAAGCGGTATGGGTATGAGCGAGGACAGCATTAAAATTACCGAAAGCGTTGTAAAAATATGCGGTAAAAAAAATATCCAACTGATAATTGATGCAGATGGTCTAAACTGCCTTGCAGGGCGCATAGATATTATCAGGAACGCAAATTGCAGGGCTGTGCTGACCCCTCACCCTGCCGAGCTGGGCAGACTTCTCGGAATTTCATCGGCAGAGGTGCTTGCGGACAGGCAGGCTATGGCGAAAAAGCTTGCGGAGCTTACGGGTGCAGTGGTATGCGCAAAGGGATATCCCACCTATATCGTCTCCCCCGATGGCAGGACAAGAGCCTCGTTTACAGGCAACGGGGGACTGTCCCGTGGGGGCAGCGGCGATGTGCTTACGGGCATAATTTCGGGACTTATCTCATCAAACCGCTGTGACCTGCCCGAAAATGGCAATAAGCTTTTTGAAGCCGCAAGCGCAGGAGTGTACATTTTCGGGGCAGCAGCGGATATTGCCGCCGACGTGCTCTCAAAAACGGGTATGCTCCCCACCGACGCAGCTATGGCACTCCCTGACGTTTTCGCAAGGCTTGGAAAATGATGCGTTCCGAATAAATTGCCCTCTGTGGGCGGAAGGAACGTATTTATGAAGCACTGCTTTCTTAAAATTTTTACGCCAATTATTATTGCGGCGGGCATTACAGCCTGCTCCGTCACCGAGCTTTCAGGTGCGCCAAAGCCGCAGCTTGACGGGGGATATACCTGTAAATGCGAGATAACAGCAGGAATAATTCCGCCCGGCAGCGACAGCAATGAAGAGTGTGAATTTGCCTTTTCGGGCACTGTGAAGCGATTCGGAAAGGGGTTCTGGGAAATGGACATATCCTCTCCCGATACCATTGCGGGAATGAAGCTCACCTCCTGCGACGGCGACCTTTCATCATCGCTGGGGGAACTTTCAATGGGTGTCAGCGCCGAAAATGTGTCGGATAAATCTCCCGTGTCCGCACTTTTTACCGCACTCGATAAAATCGCTCTCGACCTTGAAAACGGCGCAGAGCTTACCTCGGGGGACAACGGCGGCTGGGTATATGGCTGTGACGGTATAAATGCGGTGTTTGACGGTGACGGGGTCATAACCTCTATGGCTGTTACATCTCCGAAAATGACGGTGAATTTCACGGAATTTTGTGTTTCCGAGGAAATTGTCACATCTGAATCCACATCATCAGCTCCCGAAAGTACATCATCAAGCGAATCGGAAAGTATAGTTACAACAGTAACTGTATCCGAAACAACTACTGCAACAGTCACAGAAATAACAACTTCCGAAAGCATTTGCGAAACTGTGGGAACGGTAAGTACAATGGAATAATTTTTGCCCGTGAGCATTTCACGGGCAATTTTTGTTCCACGTGGAACATTTTACATCATCGACAATATATCCTCATCGGAAAGCTCGGGCTGTGCCGCACGGTTCAGTGCAAATGCAAGGAGATGTGCGGAGCGTTCTATCATCTTGTCAATATCTCTCGGCGTGACCATCATATTCGGCAAATGCTTGTCGGGGGGCGTGCCTGTGATGCTGTGAACGATACTGTGCATATCAACGACAGTGGGAATCCCCACGGCAATAACAGGTACTCCGAGAGTATCACGGGAAAGCTCCTTGCGGCGGTTCTGAACGCCCGAGCCTGGAGATATGCCGCTGTCTGAAAGCTGTATGGTTGTGCCGAGACGGGAAATATCGTTGCAGGCAAGAGCATCTATTACAATGACGCAGGTGGGCTTTATTTTCTCGCAGACAGCCTTAACAAGCTCCGAGGACTCGATTCCCGTCTGCCCCATAACGCCCGTTGAAAGAACGGAGACCATATTAAGGGGCAGCTCCGACAGCACAGCTCCCGCATTTTCCCCCGCAATATGCCGTGTAGCAATGACCTTTTTGGCAGTGAGAGGACCCAGTGCATCGGGGGTTATGCTCTCATTCCCAAGAGCCGCAATAAGAATATGGCTCCTGTCGGGGATAAGAGCCGTCAGCTCATCGGCAATATTCTGAGACTGCTCGCCGAAATCCTCAGGGTGAGCGGAAAGACGGTCGGTCTCAATGGTGATGTACGTGCCCTTCGGCTTGCCTATCCTTATGCCCGCAATGTCATCTGTGACGGTTATCTCAGTAATGGTGCAGACGCTGCTTTTACGTATCCGCCGCTTTATCCCTTTCGGCAGACTGTCCTTGTCGGGGTCTATCATCTCAACGGCAAGGTCTGTTCTTGCGTATTTTGAACTGCTCATAATAATGGTCATTCCTTTCCATAGTGTAATGATAATATGTGCATAATCACTAAAATAATTCTTGAATCGACAGGAAAAATTTATATGATGGGATATTGAAAAAATATACACGCAATGGTATAATAATATTATGTCTGAAAGCGTCCGGGCCGACAAGTGGACGTTTTCCGCAGGATTTGCAAGCGTGATTTCAGGGAACGATGTCATTACGCTCCTCAAAAGCCAACACCGTGTCTATGGCTTTTATTCACACACGATCCGAAATATTAAAAATACTACGAACAATTTTTTGGAGGTAATGATTATGCCTAATATTAAGTCCGCTAAGAAGAGAGTAAAGGTTATCGCAGCCAAGACACTTCAGAACAAGATGATCAAGTCCAACCTTAAGACTGTTATCAAGGCTGCTGACGCTGAGAAGTCTCCCGAGGCTGTAAAGCTCGCTATCAAGAAGGTTGACCAGGCTTGCGCTAAGGGCCTTATGCACAAGAACAAGGCTGCAAGAAAGAAGAGCCAGCTCGCTAAGAAGCTCAACGCTGCTCAGTAATTTTAAAGCAAAATTATGCCGTCCGATAATTTCGGGCGGCTTTTTGTATGTGTATGAAAAAGCCCTAACAATCTAAAAAGTTGTTAGGGCTTTTGTTATTTTTCAGGATAAATCGTAGTATTGCCAACAGTCAGAGAAACAATATCACTTGTATCCACAGGGAATGAAAGATATCCACGGTAATTGAAATAGTTTGCGTTGTAAGGCTCTGAGTAAACCATACCCGATGTCACAAATCTGATATGATCCTTGCTTGCCCCATAGGCGATAGATGTACCCCTGATGTCCACAGTGCTGCCGTCCTTCAGGGTAACATATGCCTTTGCTAAGGCATAATGTTCAAAATGCTTTTCTTTGTACGCATTAACAAATGTCTCATCATAGCTTGTCATAACAATGCTGCACGGAAATACCTTTGCGTCAACGGTCTCAAATTCCGTTCCGTCGGTTTTAAAACCGATACACTCCACTTCGGGAACATTCACCGTGAAATCAGCATAGAAAAGCCTGTCGGAATAAATATAGCTGTCCTTCAAAAGTCCCTTGCTGTCACCAAGAAGATTCTGGCAGATAACATCAAGCTCCACCTCTCCGCTTATTTTTCCGCCGCTGCTGACGGTGTAAACATAGTAAAGCGTGTCCTCATCGCCCTTGACATATTCGCCCATAGCCCCACCGCCTGTGGGAAGATCCTGCTCACTGAATTTCGCAAGAGTGTCCCGAAGCTTTGGGGTAAAATGACCGTAACCGTCCCCCGCAAATTCAGAATATTCATCGCTTTCGGGAAGCGGCTCGGGAAAATCAAGCCTGAAAACTGTGTACACGGTATAGCTGTCGCTTGCCGTGCCCACAGGAGTGACCGTCAGCCCGTCGAGATAGACCTCAAGCTCATTTACGGTAATGTCTCCCGTGAGATTTTCAAAGGGCGAAAAATCGGTCTCGCTGTCCTTGAAAATAATGGACAAAAGCCCGCTGTTTGCGGCATATACCGTAAAGCCCGCAAGCATTATCACCGCTGTGGCAATAAGTGGGAATGTCCTGCAAAGCCTGCCCTTTGAGCGGGCTTTTTTCGGCTGTGTCACCGCCGCAGTGTGAATGGACGATATAAGCTCTTCATCAGCCGTGATCTTGCTCATTGCGTTTCTGTATTTTTCTGTATTCATAAGCTCATTCCTTTCCTGTGTCGGGCAGTGCGATCCTCAGCAGCTCCCGTCCACGCTGGAGACGTGTCCTGACGGTGGATTCCTTTATGCCCGTTATCTCCGAAATTTCCTTCACGGAGTATTCCTCAATGTAAAACAAATGTATGGGCGTTCGGTACTTTTCGGGCAGGCGATATACCTCGCTGACGGCGCTTTTTTCCTCCTCGGGAAAATCCTCAAAAATGTCCTCAGTCGGTTCATCGCACCGCCTTGCGAACCACGGGGAGCGGAGACGGTTTTTGCAAAGATTTGCCGTTACCGTCAGCAGCCACGCCCGCTCATCTCTCTGCGTATCAAAGCAAATGTCCGTTTTGTACAGCTTTAAAAATACCTCCTGGGCAATATCCTCCGCCTCCGCACGGCATCTCAGATATGAACAGGCAAGCCGCAGAACGTGGTCTATCTGCCGCCGCATTGCGTTTTCAAATTCGGGGTCGGTCATTTTGACTGTCCTTTCTTTAGCTTGAATTATATAATTCTGTATATATAACAGTCTGAAATCGGAAAAAGTCTCATATTTATATTAATAATATCGACAAAAAATGATGTATAATTTAGTTTATATTAACAGTAAATGTTAATAAAATGTAAATTCGCAAAAATCAGTGAAATATTTTGCCCCTGTGAATCGTTTATATATCAGAAAGTGTTACGGCAGGAAATATGCCGGATAAAGATGAACAGGAGGAAAGCTTATGTCAACATACGCTGCAAAAAATGAGATAACGGGCATTCAAAGCCGCCCGAATGTGATTATGGATTTTGATGAGGGCAGGCGTGAAGAAGCAATGCTCCTTTCGGATATGCTTACAGGCAATGAGATAAATGTTATCCCTCATATCAGGGGAGAAAAGTTAGATGACAGCTGCCTTTTCGGCAAGGTACATATGATGATACTGAGAGACGGGGGACTGTCAGCTCACGCATTCGGCACTATTGAGGAGCTGAGAAAAACATCTGATATCCCTCTCCTCACCGTTTCCGACACCTGCTGCGAAATTTACCGCACAATGGCGCTTGCCAAGGGCGCAGACGCTTGTATGGACGCATCGGATTTCGGAAAATTCGAGTTCAAAGCAAGAGTAGTGTCTCTCCTCAGACGCTATCTTAACAGCGAAAACACCGAGGCAAGTGTATTTTCGGGCAGCGGCGAAACGCTCACCAACGGCTGCATAACCATTGACCGCCGCCGCCGTGAGGTGTTTAGGGACGGCGGACTTATCCGTATGACCGCCATTGAATACGGCATTGTGGAGTATCTTATGGAAAACTGCGGCGCTGTCTGCACAGTCGATGACATCTACCGCAGAGTATGGAACGAAACTCCTTACAGCGTCAGAAAAACCGTGGTGGAGCACATCAGGCGCATAAGAAGCAAAATCGAGCCCGACCCCCACAATCCCAGCTATATCAAGGTGGTTTTCGGCGTGGGATATAAAATGGAAAAGGCTGTCTGAGCCAATAAAAGCAGGCTGTATGAAAGACATTTCATAGGAGTGGGTATCATTGAGGAAAGCAATAAAAGCTTTATCTTTATTATTGGCATCGCTGTCTTGCTTTACGGCTTGTGATAAGTCAAGTGAAATAAACGATACGATCAGTGTAAGTGAATATGAAAAGTCTTCATTCATTGAAACAATATCCGACCCTATTACTGCGAATATTTCCGATGATGTATCTGTATCAGCCGAAGAAATCACGCAGGACTATGAGCTCATAACCATAGAGCCTGAGTGCGGTCCGGCGATAGAATTATCCTTTGGGCTTCCGACAGGCTGGAAATATGAGTGCGTTATGACGGAGGACGAACCCACAAGCTGTATTACAGCTACTTTATGGGCAGATGAAGATTCAGACACAGATAACGGAAAACTGAGAATTGAATATTCCGAAAGCGGTTATAGTGTCTGCGGAACATTTCTTGAGGAGAAAAGCATTGATTTTAATGGCTGTCCTGCATCTCAGGGCTTTTATGACAACAGCAATGTCTGGAGCTTTATAATTCTTGACGGGGAATATTATGGCTGTGGGATCTTCAATGAACTTACGGATTATGAGAAATACTCCGATTGTGTTGATATTGTTCTTTCAACGATAGAATTTAAGAAATACGCAGGTGAAAAATAAGGCTGTAATACAGCGAAACATAAACGGCTCATACTGAACTGAATTATCAGTATGAGCCGCTTTTTTATTGTAACGATATTGATACAGCAAATGTGATATGATTTTAATATAAGTTTAAGATACACCTTTTCAGATACGGACGGAGGTATATTAATGAGCAAGGACAAATATGCACTTGAGCTTGAAAGAGCAATTTTCAACTGGTATTACGGCGGGGAAAATGCAGCCCCCGAATCGGTGTTCAACGCAGTTTCGGCAGGACTTAAAAACGATATGCAGATGATGGTGCCGATAGAGCTGCCGCAAACTATGCTTGAGGAAATAGGCGACCCCGAAAAGCTAAAAGCGGGAGACATATTTTCCGTAAAAGAGGATATCCATATAAAATTCAAGCACCTTGCAGCCGATGAAAACGGACATTATTTTATCCCCCTTTTTACAAGCCGTGAGGAAATGGAAAAGGGAGAGACCGCATCAACGATAGTACAGCCGCTGAAAGACCTGTTTGAAAGGGCTGCATTTTGGAAGAGCTGCGTGGGGTATATTATAAACCCTTGGGATAAAAAGCTTGTGCTCCAAAGGAATATTATCGGGATGCTTTCGGGATATGAACCACAGTCGCATATAAATTTTGTAAGGGGCAGCGTTATTGATATGCACGTGGGTGCAATCGTAAATGCCGCAAATACGAGCCTTTTGGGCGGCGGGGGAGTTGACGGAGCTATCCATAAGGCGGCGGGTATCGGGCTTTTGAATGAGTGCCGAAAGCTCGGCGGCTGCAAAACAGGCGAAGCAAAAATAACAGGAGCGTACAATATCAAAAATGCCGACTGTATCATTCACACGGTGGGACCTGTTTACAGCGGCAGCAGGGAAGATGCAGAACTGCTTGCGGCGTGCTATACAAATTCTCTGGACATTGCCCTTGAGAACAATTGCAGCAGCATTGCCTTTTCGGGAATATCAACGGGTGTGTACGGATATCCCCTTGAAGAAGCGGCAAGAGTGTCACTGCTTGCGGCAGTCAGATGGCTGAATGAGCACAAAGACACTGTTATGAACATATATTTCTGCTGTTACAGGGAAGCCGAAATGGCGGCATACGAAGCTGTTATGAACGATGCTCAAAGGAGATGATCATTCCCACTCCTTCAAAAACTCAACCATTTTGAAATAGCTTTCCTGCCGTGCCTCGGCACATTCCTTCGGGTGTTTCTTTTCAGTGGGGAGAATGTAGGACATCATTTTGTTCATCTTGTCAACAGTCTTTTTCTCCTCTTGCGTGTCATACCGCTGGTCGAAGCAGAGAGCGTGACTGCCTTTTTCGTATATCATACATTCGTGCCTGTGAGGGAAATGCTTTTCGTCAAGCACTTTCATAATGCGGCAGGAGGCGATCTCCGACGGCCAGGTGTCATCAAAGGCGGGGGATATAAGCAGTACATCGCCGTTTATATTTTCCGTCTTTATCCGTGATTCCTCGGTGTATTCGTCAAAGCACTCAATGTAATAATACCTGTTCATCTGATTCATTTTGTAATCGGGATTTTTTCTCAGAGCGGCAAGGGTTGACGGGATATGTGAAAGGCACTCGGAAGATGAATATGGCAGACTTTTTCCGTGATGATAAAACATTGCGCAGTGCTGACGGAAGAACATATTTTTAGTGCCCTCAACAACATAGTCATACCCTGAAACAGGTATGGCGCAGGTTATGTCCCTTATGAGAGAAGCGCAAAGAAGCGTGTATGCCCCGCCGAGAGATATATCCGTCATAGCTATCTTTTCTATCTTCACGGGGCATTCGTTTTTGAGCCAGCTCACTGCCTTTTCGCAGTAATCAACGGGAATGGCGAAATTATTTTTCGACAGCCCCTCCCATAAATAATACCCAAGAGCAAGGACGCTGAACCCCTCACGTCTGCAAAGCTTTGAGGCACGGTCCTCAACCATACTGCGGTTTTCACCCGTTCCGCCCACATATATATCCGCTTTTTCAAGGTACTTGCTGCCCTCGTAAAATGTGGATATAAAGCCGTTTTTTTCAAGAGTTGTTTTTATTTCCATATTATTTGAAATTTGCATTTATGCGAAATTTGCATTTATGCGAAATTTGCATTTATGCGAAATTTGCATTTATGCAAATATAACTCCTTTCGTTAGCATATGTTAACTTATATGGATTATAGC
>CAMBJF010000061.1 GCA_945867875.1 uncultured Ruminococcus sp.
CTACACACTGCATATCGTCGGCAGCGTCAGATGTGTATAAGAGACAGTAGCAGACAAAGCAGGGCTCAACGATAAGCACCTCATCGCCGCTTTCAATGAGCGTTCTAATTGAAATGTCAATGCCCTCAGAGCCACCTACAGTAACGATTATCTCGTCATTATCGCAGTATGAAACGCCTGTATTTTTGCGGATATTCTCACTGATAGCCTTTCTCAGCTCAGCAAGTCCCGAGTTTGCGGTATATTTTGTCTTGCCCTTTTCAAGAGCGGTTATAGCAGCCTGTTTTACATTCCAAGGAGTCTGAAAATCAGGCTCACCAACACCCAGAGATATAACATTATCCATCTGAGCAGCAATATCAAAAAATTTTCTTATTCCCGAGGGCTTCATCACCCTGCATTTTTCGGAAATAAGCTTATCGTAATCTATCACGGAGATACGAAGCCCCTTTCATCTACGGCTTCCTTTTCAATGAAGAAGCCTTGTTCTTTGTACTGTTTGAGTACGAAATGTGTGGAGGTGGAAATTACACCCTCCATAGAGGAAAGTCTCTGAGCCACAAAGAGAGCGATCTCCTTGTAGTTTGTTCCTCTGAGTGTAACGGCAAGGTCGAATGAACCTGACATAAGTGTTACAGAATCGACCTCGGGAAATTCCATTATCTTGCGGGCAAGCTCGTCAAAGCCAAATTCTTTTTTGGGCTTGACCTTTACCTCAATAAACGCAGTTACCGAATCTTTGTCCGCCAGTTCATCATTTATAATAGCGTTATAGCCCTTGATAACGCCTTTTTTCTCGTAATCGGCTATCCGTGCCGCGACTTCTTCGGGGGTAATTCCCAGCATTACCGCCAGCTGTTCGTCAGAAAGTCTTGCATTTCCCTTTAAAAGCTTGATGAGAGAATCCATAATAATCCTTCCTTTCTTTGGATACCCGAAATTATTTCTCAGATATACTTCTTTATTATACTCTATTTTATGTCATTTGTCTATAGATTTTTATTAATTTTTGCGTCAAACTGTCAATTCAAACTTAACAATACACCACTTGACATTTTACACCATAGTGGTATAATGGATATAGAGTTGGCAGATATCGCCTGTTTTCGGCATATCTCCATAAATTTTGAAAGGTTGGTATTTAATATGTCAGCAGAATTTATCGTTGAGACCTCCGCACGTCACGTTCACGTTACACAGGAAGCTCTTGAGATCCTTTTTGGCAAGGGCGCAACACTTACTAAGAAAAAGGATCTTTCTCAGCCCGGTCAGTTTGCTTCCGAGCAGAGAGTTGAAGTTGTAGGTCCTAAGAAGTCCCTCGCAAACGTTTCTATCCTCGGACCCGTAAGAAGCGCAAATCAGGTAGAGCTTTCCGCTACCGATGCACGTTCTATCGGAATTGCTGCTCCTATCAGAGAGAGCGGAGATGTTGCAGGTTCAGGTGCCTGTAAGCTGGTTGGTCCCTGCGGCGAGGTCGAGCTTTCCGAGGGCGTTATCGTTGCAAAGCGTCATATCCACCTCACTCCCGCAGACGCTGAGGAGCTTGGCGTAAAGGACAAGGAGATCGTTTGGGTAAAGATCGACACTGAGGGAAGAAAGGCTATCCTCGGCGATGTTGTCTGCCGTGTATCCGACAAGTTTGCAAGAGCTATGCACATCGATACCGATGAGGCTAATGCAATTTCCGCTCACCCCGGTCTCACAGGCACAATCTACAAGATGTAATTTTACCTTAATACATAAAAAGGCTTCTGCATTTTTTCGTGCAGAAGCCTTTTTTCATTCAGATATTGTTTCGGAGGAATAACCGCTGATGTCTGTTTCTATCGGCATTCCGCTGCTGTCGATGAGCTGCATATATACAGGTGCGCTGCTGCAAGTACCGATAACCGATTCTTTGCCAAGAGTATCCCCTGTTGATACAAAAAGCTCGTTTAGCCCAGATATAAGTATGGTTTTGCAGTATGGCACATCAGACTCAGCGTAATTTGTAAGCTCAACAGCGGCACCAAGCTCACCGTTAACAGTCTCACCTGCAAAAATAACAGTACCCGAAATATTCGGCATAAATGAAAAATACTGTTCATTATCAAAAATCAGCAAGGTTTTGTCCGTCTCACCAGATGCCGTAATGCCAAAGCGGATTTTTTCAAATTCGGCATTCGGCATAATGTCACTAAGGGCAGTCTGTGAAATAGCAGCGTCGTTATCCTGATAATGATAAGCATAATTTGATGTATTAACATATGATATCAGCTTTTCATTCATCGCATCGTCTGATGGTTCAAGATAATATTTGCCGACTGATTCCGTATCATTGTCAACTGTCAATGTATCAGCTTCAAGAATATCGAATAAGCTTGATCTATACCTGCCGCCGTCATATATAAGCCAGCCGTTATCAGTTCTTTCAGCAAAAAAATCCGTCAAATAATCCGTATGCAAAACGCTGTCACCATTATGCGTATGCACAAACAGCGGCATAACATATTCTCTGCCGATCTGGAGCTCCCTCTCTTCCGGATAGATTGGCACCGAAAAAACGAGTGTTCCGTCGGTGCTGCCCTCCATATCAAGCATAAATGAATCGTCAGCATAGGCTTCCAGCGGCTTTATTGTGTACTTTATTTCCGAACTGCCATATTCTTTTGAAACCACATTGAACCTTAATACCCACTGCCAGTCAACAGTAACATCATACTCTTCAATAACGCCGATGTTATTTGTCAATATTTCAGATGCAAGGGTGCTGTCCCCCGTTATATCATATTCAAACCCGTCGGTGAGCTCTGAAAGCTTTTGAACAGGACTGTTCTCCTCGATATATTCCGTAAGTTCTGGAGACACATTGCCTGTGCTCTTGCTCATAACCGAATCGGACTCGATGCCCTTGGTGTTTATATAAGCCATTGCCGCAAAAACCGCAATACCTATTACTGCCGCCGCCGAACACATTACCGCAAATCGGCTGCGATTGTTGGTCATTTTTATCTTTCGCTTGGCAATAAGCTCGTTTTTCTCAAATTTGAACAGGCTGTCAAAATCGGCAGGCTTTCCTGCGCTGCGGTCAAACTGTTCGATGTATTTTTTGTTCCTGCTCATATCGTTTCCTCCTTAAGAAGCTTTTTCAGTTTTTCCCTGCCCCGCATTATCCTTACTCTGACCGTCGATTCTTTCATTTTAAGAAGTCCCGCAATTTCCGACGTTGAGCAGCCCTCATAATAAAACAGATGCAGTGGCACTCGCTCCTTTTCGGGCAGCTTCATAACTGCATAAAACAGATCGCTTTTTTCCCCGAAATCCTCATTATATGAACCCTCTTCGGAAACATCACGTGCAATTGTTTTGGAAAACCAGCCTGACCTGAGCATATTTCGGCAGGTATTGACGGTTACTGTTATGAGCCACGGTCTGATGTGAGCATCATTGGTGAGCTTGTCCATATTCTGATAGAATTTCAAAAAGACCTCCTGCATAATGTCATTTGCATCAGCACTGTTTTTCATCATCGAAAATGCCACCGCATAGACCGTTTTGCTATATAGTTCAAAGCAGCTGCGAAAATGCTGCGGACCTGTCTTGTTCATCTGTTTTCTCACCCCCTGTTTTTTACTCTCTGATAATAATACAACTGAGCAGGTCGAAATGTTACAATCTGACTGAATTTTTTATAAAAATAAGCGGGCCGCAGATTTTTCTCTGCGACCCGCAAGAAGTCTGTGTATTACTGACCTGCCTGATGTTTTTCACGTTCAAGTCTTTCGGCAGCCAGCTTGTTAGAATTTTCTTCAAGAGAACGTCTGCTTGGCTTGTGCAGCTCTTCATATGTCTCCACAAATTCCATTGCATCGGAAGCGTTGAGAGGCTTGCTCATAAGGAATCCCTGAATGTAGTCACACTTCATTTCAGCAAGTATGTTGTACTGCTCAATGGATTCAACGCCCTCAACAACGGTCTTGATACCGAGGTTCTTGACCATATCAATGATAGAGCCTGTTATCTGATAATCCTTGTGCTTGCTGCATATCTCGTCAACAAAGGACTTATCGACCTTAAGGGTCTTAATCGGCATATCCTTGAGATATCCGAATGAGGAGTAGCCTGTTCCGAAATCATCAAGAGCAAGAGCAATGCCCATATCTGCAAGCTTCTGAATGGTATCGTTGTTACCGTCAATAAATTCAACAAGGCTTGTTTCTGTAATTTCCACCTGAATATTAGCGGGATTTACCTGGAACACGTTGATAGTGCGGCGAACCTTGTCAAGGAAGTCCTTCTTTTTAAGCTGGACGGGAGATACGTTTATTGACATAATAATGTCGGGGTTTATCTCGTTCATACGCTTTAGGAAACGGCAGCCTGTTTCAAATATCCAGGTTCCAATCTCAACTATCGCACCTGTCTCCTCTGCAATCTGAACAAAGCTAAAGGGAGGAACGCTTCCAAGCTCTTCGGACTCCCATCTTACAAGCACTTCAAAGCCGTGGATATCACCGTTCTGAACGGAAATAATGGGTTGGAAATTGAGGAACATCTCGTTATTTTCAAGGGCCTTATTGAGCTTCTGAGCAATAGTCGCCTTGCTGAGAACGGTCTGGTGAAGAGCAGCGTTATAATAAGCAGTCCTGCCCTTGCCTTTTTCCTTTGCACGGCTCATTGCGATGTCTGCGTCTCTGAGCAGCATATCGGGGTTGGTATCATCATCGGGATAAATCGAAATACCCACTGAGAACTGAACATAAAGCTTGTCATTGAGAATCTCGATAGGATCAATAAACTCATTTCTCAGATTGATGATAAGCTCGTCAATTATGCCAAAATCATCATTTAGGTCAGCAAGGATAACAAATTCATCGCCGCTGAATCTAAATACTCTTGAAACAACTTTTTTCAGTCTCTGACCGAATATTTTAAGAAATTCATCGCCCTGACGATGGCCGAGAGTTTCGGTTATCCACTTAAAATTGTCAATATCTATGAAAAGGAGTGCAAATCTCTTTCTCGACTCGTCTCTGCTGACGATAAGGTCTTCTATGTATTCGTAAAGCTTGTAGCGGTTCTGGAGACCCGTGGTAGGGTCGAGAGTCATATAATCGTTGATGACTGCGTTTTTATCCTGCAATGTCTGAGCAAGGTCATCAACAGACTTTGCGATAAGACCTATTTCATTTTCAGAGGAGGAATTTATTCTAAAATTGTAGTTTCCAGCTGAAATTTCCGCAATTGAATTGGATATCTCGGGGATATCCTTTGCCTCATGGCGGATAACATTGAGCGTTGCAATAAGCTCGAGGACGAAAAGACAGGCAAGAATGATTATCTGCTGAGAATACATTCTTGTGAAGCTGCCGTCAGCGACCTTTCCGTCAAATACGGTAAGAACTCTGAGACCGCCGAAAGACATCTGACACATAGCATAGCTTGTGGTCTTGCCTGATTTAAATTCGGTGATACTGCCGTTGTTCTCAACATTTTCGGCAAGTGTTGTCAGGTCATAGTCGGAGCTTACAAGCAGAGAACTCAGCTCCTGAACCTTTTCGGGAGTGCAGAGCACATTGCCCGCATTGTCATATACTACTGAATACACGCCGTCATTTCTAAGTCTTGCGGATATCTTGTCAGAGATCACATCAGCCGAAAGCTCAATTCCCGCACAGCCCACAAATTCGCCGTCAAGTCTTACGGGCATTACAATAACTATATGAGAAGCGCAGTCAACAAAACGCTTGTATGAGCTGTTCATCACGAAAATAATGGGGCTGTCGGACGATGAATTTTCCGCATCGGAAAACCATTCGTAATCCTCGGGAGAGATATTGCCGGTGACGCCGTTATTAGCAAAGAAACTGCCGTTATTTTCGGAAATACACCATATCGCCGCAGGCTTACCCGAGCATATCATAATTTTGTCCATATTCTCAAAGACCTGCTGAGGGTCGGCTGACGATGGGTCATTCAGAAGCTTTGCCGTCTCAGTTCCGCCGGCAAGGAGACGTACAGTGTCGGACATATTGTTTATGTAATCGGCAATAGCATCGGAGGCCGCTTGGGACGAATCCGTTATTACCGAATTAACATCACCGCTTATATTGCTTTTTGTTATGATGTAAGTCATTCCCACAAACAGGATAATGAAGATAACGTTAAAAATGGTTATGAGAGCGATAATGTGTTTAATAAAGCTTGTCTTAAAAGCATTTTTTACCATAAACTTCCCCGTTTCTGCGGCTTTCCGCACAGGACCTGCCTGTATGCGGCAATATTTTCCACCCATTCACATATCTTTTTAAGTATATCATAAAAGAATTAATTTTTCAAGAGAAATGTAAAAATATTGTACTCTTTAACAAAAAATTTATGCACTTTACAGCATTTTATATATGGTATTTTTTACACATTCAAAGTCTGCTTTGATACGGCTTCGCTGTCCGCCCAGCGGAGGTAAAAATCTCTGTACTCGGAGGTCAGACGGGTGTACTTTTTTGTGGCGGCATAAGTTCCGTCAGGGCATTTTTTCATTTTCAGACGGACATAATATCTCCCGTGTTCCCTGCATTCACAGCAGTTCACAGCCGATGTCTCGCTGTAGAACACCCATTTTTCCCGCTTCATTATCCTGCGGCATCTTGGGCAGCGGAGAAAGGTTATGCGCCTGCTGGACATCGCTTCCTCAACGCTTTTTATGTTCATATATGTGCGGTAATATTTTTCCTGCTTCTCCTCATTGACCTCCCTGAGCATATCCTCATAGGTGTCAAGAAAGCGCATAAAATCCATTTTAAGCCCTATCCTTGCACAATAGACTGCATCATTGAGTGCATCGTGAGCCTTAAGTTCACAGGGAATTTCAAGTGTTTCCGCCGCAGATATAAGCGAATACTGTCTGCTGCTGTTCATTATACGGCGGGCAAAAATCTGCTGGAGGTCATAGAATTTCTGGTGAGGAGCTTTTACTTTATGTACTTCCAGATTTGTGTCCAGCATTTTTTCGTCCTCGCTGCCCCAGACGAGTATCACGCTTTCATCTCCGCACCATTTAAGGAAACGGCTGTATGCTTCGGGAAAGCTCTGTCCGTAGCTTATAGATGCAGCCGAAAGCCCCGTTACCCTGCCCACAGCCGAATTCATTTTCTTATAGTATTTCGGGATAATGCAGTAATGGATACGGTCAGTTTCCTGCATATCATCGTTTATTTTCACAGCGCCTATACGTATTATCTCCCCGTGGAGAGGTACGGGTGATGTGACCGTTTCCGACCGTCTGCGGGGCTGGTTCCACTCCATATCAAGAAAGATATAATTCACACCGTCATTTCCTTTCGGCTCATATCAGCCTGTTTGAGCTTGTATTCCATACGCATAAGCACGTCTTTTCGGGTAACGATACCCGAGAACATTCCCCTGCTGTCAACAACGGGAACAAAGTTCTGCTCGATTATTCTGTTGAAAAGCGTCTCAATATCCGCATCTATGGTCACGGATTCAAAACGTGAGCAGTCCGCAAGCTCCGCTACCGTGAGGTCGTCTTCATTTATCGCCTCGACATTTTTCTTGTCAAGGATACGATAAAGAAAATCTCTCTCGCTCACAACTCCGATGTACATTCCATCCCTGTCGATAACGGGGACGGCAGTGAAGCCGTGGTCGATAAATTCTTTCAGACCCTCTTCTGCGGAAAGGTCTCCGTAAATATATGCTACCATTGACTTGGGCTTTAAAAGCATTGCTGTATTCATAAGTTCATTTCCTTTCAGGTAAATAGGTCATATTTCGCTGTAGCCGTAAAGAGATATCTTCTCAAAACCGTCAAGAAGAGTGTCGATGTGGCTGAACGCAAGGCTCGTTCCTCTTGCCACACATCGGAGAGGGTCATCGGCACTGTATGTATGTATTTTCGTTTCACTTTCAATAAGCTTGTCGATGCCGCCGATAAGAGCGCCGCCGCCTGTGAGGATTATTCCGTTTGAATGGATATCGCCTGCAAGCTCGGGCGGGGTTATCTCAAGAACGCCCTTTACAGCATCTACCAGTTCATTGGCAATGTCGATTATAGCCTTGTATATGTCATAATCGGTCAGTTTTATCTGTGCAGGCAGTCCTGTAACAAGATTTCTGCCCTTGACGGTCATTTCCCTGCTGCCGTCGGGGGCATACACCTGTGCAAGAGTAATTTTGGCATTTTCAGCTGTTCGCTCGCCGATAAGGATACGGTACTTGTTCTGAACATACTTGATTATGGCGGCATCTATCTTATTTCCCGCAAGCTTCACGGAATTTTTGGCGACAATTCCGTTCATAGACATAACTGCGATATCAGTAGTGCCTCCGCCGATGTCCACAACCATTCGTCCCTTTGCTTCGGAAATGTCAATGCCTGCACCCATAAGCGCAGCAACGGGCTCTTCTATAAGAAAGACCTTTTGCGCTCCTGCCTGCCTTGCCGCTTCTATTACTGCTCTGCTCTCAACATCGGTGATAAGTGAGGGCACGCACATAACTATCCTCGGCATAAGCATCTGCCTGCCCGTTACCCGTCGTATGCACTCTCTTACAAGGCTCTCGGTCATATCGTAATCGGAAATAACGCCGTCGCAGAGGGGGCGTATCACGGCGATATAATCGGGAGCTTTGCCTATCATTCGGTATGCTTCCATACCCACTGCGATTATCTCGCTGGTTTTTTTATTAAAAGCCACCACAGCAGGCTCATAGAAAACAACGCCCTTGTTTTCCATACTTATCATAATGTTGGCAGTGCCTAAATCTATTCCTATATCCATTCAGAAAATACCTTCTCTTAATTTTTAATACGGGTTCAAAAAATCACACCCGTAAGTCTCATACACAATTAATCATTTTAATTATAAACCTTATTTTATTTAAAGTCAATAGAAAATAATGTGCTGTATGAAAAAAGGCGAAATATATTATCTGCCGTCTTAACTTAGGGATTTGTTATAGGCATAATGCAGTTTTCCCCCTGCTTATTCGTCATAATTCTCTCAGAGTTCACTGTAAAATATGGAATGTAACACACAAAAGAAAGGACTGCTGCAAAATGGGAGTCAGAATAGAAAAAGCCGAAAGCACGGTCAAAGCAATTTTATGGGGTGAGATAGATCATCACTGCGCCCCCGATATCCGAAACCAGATCGATCTTGCCGTGGACGAGAACCGTCCCGAAAATCTTATCATAGATTTCGGCGAGGTCACATTTATGGACAGCTCAGGTATCGGTCTTGTAATGGGCAGGTACCAGACTATGAAAGGCATCGGCGGGAAAGTCACCCTTGAAAACACCCCTGCCCACATCAAAAAGGTAATGCGGCTGGCGGGGCTTGACAGATTTGCAAATATTATGTGAAAGGACGATCATTATGTCTCAGATATTAAACGAAATGCGGGTGGTATTGTCACCCAAAAGCTGCAACGAAGCAGTTGCACGAAGCGTTGTGACCGCTTTTGTGATGCAGATGGACCCATCGGTAAGTGAGCTTGCGGACATCAAGACGGCCGTTTCCGAAGCCGTGACAAACTCAATCGTTCACGGCTACAGAAACTGCACTGGCAACATTGAGCTTGTGTGCAGGATACTCGACAAGGATATGCTGTACATAAAGGTGCGTGACAAGGGCTGCGGCATTGCAGATGTGAAGCAGGCAATGGAGCCGCTTTTCACCACCTCCCCCGAGGAAGAGCGTGCGGGGCTTGGGTTTGCGGTAATGGAGAGCTTTATGGACAGCGTTTCTGTCAGAAGCGCTGTGGGAAAGGGTACATCTGTTGTGATGAAAAAGCGCATATTTTCCACATCTCTTGTAAGAACGGGGGCAGCGGAAAATGAACGCAGCTGAGACCGCCGTTAAGGAATGCCGCAACAGGCTCGTAACGGAAAATCTCGGACTGGTACATCTCTGCGCCAATCGTTTCAGAAACAGGGGCATAGAATACGAAGAGCTATACAGCTCAGGCTGCGTTGGACTTGTAAAAGCCGCAAATTCCTTTGACGAGGAGCGTGGAGTGAAATTCTCCACCTATGCCGTTCCGGTAATACTCGGGGAAATAAAGCGGATATTCCGTGACGGCGGAATGGTCAAGGTCAGCCGAAGTCTCAAGGAGCTTTCTCTGAAAGTGATGCGTGAAAAAACAAGCTTTATCGCCAAAAAAGGACGTGAGCCATCAGTATCGGAGCTTGCGGAAATAATAGGCTGCGAAGCTGACGACATTGTGGAAGCACTTTCTGCCGCCCAACCTTGTCTGTCCCTTACGAGATACGGCGAGAGCGACGAAAGCGAGGAACAGGATATCCCTTCCTCTTTCAAGGAAACTGACATATATGACAGCATCGCTTTGTCACAGGCAATGGACAGGCTTGATGCCGCTGACAGAAAGCTTATTTTCCTGAGATACTTCCGTTCATTTACCCAAAGCCGTGCCGCAGAAGTCCTTGGAATGACGCAGGTGCAGGTATCACGGCGGGAAAAAAAGATACTTGCGGAACTGAAAAAAGAACTTTTCGGATAAAAAGCGGCTTCGGTAAAATATTCACCGAAGCCGCAAAAATTATTCAGTCAAATATATCAGCCGAGGTCAACAACGTCGTCAAAATCTGCTCCGTCATCGATCTGCTTTGAAAGGTCCTCGGAGAATATCATAGTCATAAGAGTGGAACCGTTGTAGAAAAGTCCGCCGTACTGATCTCCTTTGGTATAAACGTAGGTAGATTCATCGCCGTCCTTTGAGGACATTTCGTATTTCCAGCCGTCGTCCTTGAAATACTGCTTGTAGTCTTCAAGGTACTTTGAGCCCTTGTCTGAAGCATAGCCGTAGCATACGAGCTTATCATTCTTGTCGAAAAGATAATATTTATAGTACTTATCGTTATCCATGACCATAAGCATAGCGTCAACATTTACATATTTGTCATAACCGCCTGTTTTGAGAACCTGATCTCTTGTCATACCCCAGCTGAGGCCCTTCATAGGAGCTGTGAGGGTCGATGAGCTGTCAGATGCCGAGCCTGACTTCATAACGCCGTCCTTGCCGAAATCGTAGACCTTGCCGTTTATTTTCAGCTTGCCTGTTCTCATCTTGCCGTCTTTGCCGAAATAATAGGTCTTGCCGCTGAGCTTTACAAAGCCGGTTCTCATTTTTCCGTCAGTGCCGAAATAATATCTGCTGTCGCCTATCTTGCTCCAGCCTGTGAGCATTTTGCCCTTTTTTGAGGCATTAAAATAGTACTTGTTCTCGCCGATGGTTTTCCAGCCAGTTACGGCATAGCCCTTTTTGTCAAAGTAATACTTTGCGCCGTCAATGGTCTGCCAGCCTGTAAGCTTCTTGCCTGTGGTATCGTCCTTGTAGCTGTAGCCGCTGTCGGATTTCACCCAAACTGCGGAAGCTGATGCGGACATTGCGGGAAGTGCTGATACAGCCATTACTGCTGTAAGGGCAGCGGCTGCTATTCTGCGCTTTATCATA
>CAMBJF010000062.1 GCA_945867875.1 uncultured Ruminococcus sp.
GAGGGGGCAAATCGGCTGTAATCCAGCCTTTGACCATAACATCAAATGGAACATACACCGCCCCTGACGGCGTTGACGGCTATTCTCCTGTAATTGTCGGTGTGCCAGACAGATATGATGAAGGGTACGAACAGGGTTACAAGGACGGCTGCGATGATACAAAAACGACATACGAAAAAATAATCAGACAGTTGAACGGTGACGGCGAAACCGTGACCGATGACAACGGAAACACAATTGACAACGCTATTGTTGCAGACGATGACAGCGAAATAAATGATGTCCTACGTGGCATCGTTTTCCCGAACGGCGGCGGAAGTGTTAGCGTTGATGGTCTGACAGGGGCTGATACATATTTCCGAATTGACCAGGTTACTACCGTATACGGAAACGGGCAACTTGGAAAAAGAATGCAATTAACCCTTGTTAATAAACTTACGGGTGAAACCAAGGTCGTAGCAACATCAGTTAATATGCAGCCATCATCGGGAACTGTAATGTGGAAAATAAATTCTGTAGGTTTTAATTCTGGTGACAATCGAACTTCGGTTCGCGTTGCAGTAACGCCGTATGTTAATGGAGTGGCACAGCCGCGGTTTAGTGCTGCCCTTACCGGCTATGTAACCAATGTGGGTGGTACAAGTTTCGGTTCAAGAGGTGGTCAAACAGCTATAACACAGCAGGGAGCGTGATAAAATGGATATTTCAATGGTTCGTGGGGACACACTGGCGTTGTCGATAAGCGGCATAAAAAACACTGACGGTACGGAATACACGCTGAAAAGCACCGATGTTGTGTATCTTGACGTGAAAAAATATGCAACGGACAAGACGGCGGTTTTCCGCAAGTCGGTCACGGCGGCGGAATATGTTGACGGGGCACTGCCTATAACCATTCTGCCCGAAGATACGGTTGATTTGCCCTGCGGCGATTATTATTTCGATGTTCGTTTGTTTATGGACGATGAAAACATCTATACGATAATCCCGATGTCAAAATTCAAGATAGTCCGCAATGTTACGGATATTCCGAACGGGGGTGACGGCTGATGGCGTATCGGGAAAAGGAACTGACGGGTCAGATATCCGCTGTCAGTATGTCGGCGGCATTATCTGCATCGGCTGAGATGTCGGGAACGCTGAAGCAGGCGGACAGGGTGGTTGAAAAGGACTATGAAAAACTTATCAACCGCCCGAGTATCAACGGCGTGGAGCTGATAAAGGATAAATCCCTTGAAGATATCGGCTGTATTCCGATGAAAAATTCGGAAATTCTGTCATTAATAAAAATTGCGAAAGGCGGTATATGAAAATGAATGATCCAATGGATATAATCGACAAAGAAGGTCTGCTGTTCCTACTGACACAGCTGTATCAGGATATCAATGCAAAATCATCTGTGACCATAAGCACCGAGATAAATAGCAGCAGCACAAATGACACTGTGGCAGGCGCTAAGGCTGTATATGACTATGTTACTGCGGCACTTGCGGACATTACGCATTTTTCGGCTGTTATCGTTGAAAATCTTCCCGAGACGGGAGACACCAACAAGCTGTATCTTGTAGCCAAAACTTCGGGCGGCACTTCCGATGATGGATATGACGAATATCTGTATATCGGTGGCAAGTGGGAGAAAATCGGCAGTACAAGCATTGACCTTTCGGGGTATCTGAAAAAAGATGATATCCACGTTCTGACAAATTCGGAAATCACCGAAATAATTACATCGGCAAAGGGCGGCTGATTATGGCGGACACTGAAAAAATTATCGCAATGACACGGTCTGAACTGGTTGAACTGGTTCGGCAGATTTTAGCTGAAATTCCCGATGTGACAGGATATGCGAAAAAGACTGATATCCCGTCAAGCCTGCCTGCAAACGGCGGAAATGCCGATACAGTAGGCGGTGTAGGAATTACAAACCTGCGGCAGATAACGCAGACTGTGATAAATACTCTCCCTGCTGTCCCAAACGGCGAAGGTGACTTTTTGGTTAATTGTGATATGTCCGACACATCATTCCCGTATTGGTACGGTCATTTATCAATTCGATACGGGTCATACACGGGCGAATACGTGGCGATTTTCAGAACAACAGGAAATGACGACAAGGTCTATTACAATACGTATCTTACAAACCATTGGCATGGCTGGATAAACGTTGCAGATGGCGGAAATGCTGCAACAGTCAACGGACGTTCCGCCTTTCGTATTCCAACTCTTGACGGCAGCGGAAATTTATGGGACGCAAGCACTCCGAATGTTAATGACCTTTACGCCCAATGGGACGCATCTAAACAGTATTTCAAATTAAAAACCTTTGGGGGGAATAATGTTGCCGTTGATATTGCCACATCAAATATTGCCACATCAAATACTGCATCGGGAACGATAACAGGGTTGTCAAACGGTACAGCAAAAACTGTTTCACTACCGTTTAGTCCCGTGTTTGTGTTATTTCATTCTAACGGACACGTAGTTCAGGGCGGATTTGCACTGTCCTGCGGAACAAACAACTTTACGATAACGCCTGCAAATGTTTCAACTATGGGCTCGACTGCTGTGGGATATATTGCATTCGGGGGGTGATTTTATGGTTTTGTACAATGACGGGAATTTTGTTACAAATTCGGCGTATCCTGATACTGATTTTATGGGTGACGCTGATTACGTTGTTCCCGATGATTCGGAACTGGCTGAAAAAATCAAGACACTGTACCCGAATTTTGATTTTGTTTTCGATGATGACGGGAACATTGCCGATGTTACAGCGACTGAGCCCGCCGAAAAGCTGCCCGAAATCACGTTGGAACAGCGTGTGACCGCAACAGAAAATGCGGTAGAAGAATTGATATCAATGATAATGGGAGGTTAAAAACTATGGCAGAATTTTACGCATTCAGAATTATCCAGGGCAAGACAACATTCGCAAAGGTGCCTAAGAAACTGAAAGACAGCGTTAAGCAGGTCCTTGAAGAGCTGGGCTGCGGCGATTTGGCGGAGGAGTGAGACTATGGACAGATTTGCAACCACAATTAAAATCATCTTCGGCGGCATTGTGACCGCTGTTTCGGCGTTCCTCGGTGGAATGGACGGGATTATGTATGCCCTGCTTGCGTTCATAACCATTGACTACATAACGGGTGTTGCGGTTGCTGTCAAGCGGCATGAGCTGTCCTCGGAGGTTGGTTTTTGGGGCTTGGTTCGCAAGGTGTGCATTCTGATGCTCGTGGGAATTGCGCACTACATTGACTGCTATGTTACGCAGAACGGGGACGTTGTGCGGACGGTTGTGTCAATGTACTACATCGGAAATGAGGGCGTTTCTATTCTTGAAAACTGCGGAAATCTCGGTTTGCCGCTGCCGCCTAAGCTCATAGCGGTTATGGCACAGATAAAGGAAACGGGCGAAAAATCGGACAAGGGGGATAAGTAAATGGCTGTATATCTGGCACCCGACAAGAAAAAAACGTGGAAAGGCGTGACCGTCAACGAATATTTTCTGACGGTGCATAATCCTAATAAAATCAGCCTGCCTGCAAAGCGTTCGGGGGACTGCATAGGTGTTACCATTCATAACACAGGCAGGATTGTTACATCGGCGCAGACAACGCCTGCGGAGCAGTACACACGGGCTACAGTAAACGGTAATATGAACACTGTAAGGGTGCATTTCTACGTTGATGATGTGGGTGCGTGGCAGAATTTACCCCTTGATTGGCAGTCCTGGCACGCAGGGCAGAGCGGTTCAGCCGATAAAAACGGGTCGCAGGCAGGAAATGCACAGACTATTTCCATTGAATGCATTATGAACGGCAGCGGGGACGAAAAAGACCGCAAGGCACGTGATAATGCGGCAAGGATTGCGGCGTATCTGCTGGAGATATACGGCGGCGAGCTGTACACGCATAATTACTGGTGTAATGTCAGAAACGGCAAGAAAGGCACCGTGGACGAGCTGAACAAGCTGAATGACGGCTACAAGAACTGCCCTATTTACATTCGCCCCAAGTGGGACGATTTCAAGGCATTGGTTCATAGCTATCGCAAGCAGGCGGTCGCTGAGCCTGCCGATGATGACGAGATGTATTATTTACAGATAGGCGCATTCAGAGACAGGAAGAAAGCCGAAGCTGCATTGAAAACTGCGCAGACTGAAAAAAGGGCATATCCCGAGGCATTTCTGAAAAAATTCACAAAGGAAACGTAAAAATATCCCCTTCGTTCTCGGCTGAGAGCGGAAGGGGATTTTTTTACATCTGTTTCAGAACGATGTCTTCAATGGTGCAGTTAAGGGCTTCGGCTATTCTCAGGGCATTCCAAAGGGTAATATTTTTCAAATCGTCTGTGTTTTCGTATGTGGAAATCTTCTGAAATGTCAGTCCTGTCTTTTCTGCAAGCTCCTGCTGGGTCATTCCTGCCTTTTTCCGTAAGGCTCTGAGGTTATTGGTCATAGTTCTTTCAGCACGGAACAAAATTGCACAGCGGTCTCCGTTGCTGTCAATGTATTCTATGCTGTCAGCCTTTACCTCTATGCTGTCGGGATCGTGGTCGGTGGTTGACCAGTCGGCTTCTTCCATATAATAATCAATGCACTGTCTGATTGCCTCGGCTTCACTGTTGGCTTCGGTCAAGTCGGGAAATATATCGCCCTGCCAGATGCCATTGTCGGGAGTGCTTTCGTTCCATTCGTGAATTTCTACATTGTACAGCATATTATCTATCCTTTCATTATCGGGGCAGCGTTTCCGCCGCCCCTTTGTGATTATTCTTCGATTTCTCTTACTCTGAGGTCAAGTTCCTTAATCTCATCTGCTGTGTAGCCTGCGTAATCAAGCATATCTTCTGCTACGCTGATAGCCCCTCTCTCGTCGTTGGCTTCGATGATCTCGCAGTCATAAACCTCTGCACCGTTGTCGTAAGCTGTTACATCAAACTTTTTCATAATCTTTTTCCTCCGTTTTTGGTTGTGGGCTTTGTTTCAGCCCCTTGTTTTATCTTACAATTATATTATAACCGATATCGGTTAGTTTGTCAATAGGTTTTTATAAAAATTATCCGATATCGGTTAGATTTGTATGTTTGCACAAATTATTGTTTATTTTTTGGGTAATATGTAAAAATCCCTGCCGATCTTTGACCGACAGGGGGAAAAGTAAGCTATTATGGTGATAAACTGAGAGAAAAATCAAAGTGCGGGAAATAGTGCGGGATAATAAAATAAAAAAAGCACGTAACCGACGTAGTTACGTGCTTTTATCTGGCGCAGAAGGAGGGATTTGAACCCTCGCGCCGGTTTCCCGACCTACGCCCTTAGCAGGGGCGCCTCGTCACCACTTGAGTACTTCTGCATAATGGTAACCAAAATAAAAATATGAAGTTTATGTTGGCGGAGAGGGTGGGATTCGAACCCACGGTCCCTCGCGGGATCACTGGTTTTCAAGACCAGCTCCTTAAACCACTCGGACACCTCTCCGAATTGTAAGAGAATTACAATCAACAACATAATTATTCTATCACAAAAAATTCCGTTTGTCAAGCATTTTTGCAAAAATATTTTCAGAAAGCTTAAAACCGCATCAAATCAGCACTTTCAGCATTTTTACGTGCAGAGGACGCAGACATATCCAAAAAAATATCCCTGTTTTTCCCTGAAATTATCCCCTCGCCTTTCATTTTTGACAGCTCTTTCATCATCGCCGAGCGGTCGCAGGCGAGAAATTCCGCAAGATCGGTGTAGGGGAGAGGCAGCCTTATCCTGTCCGAGCCCTGAATATGAGCCTCCTGCCTGAAAAAAAGCATCAGCTTTTCCCGTATGCTCCGCTGGTGCAGCACAAAATCCGTAAAGCAGGCGTTACGGCTGCCCTGCTTTGCAAGCAGCTCCGTAAATTTCGCCTGCCAGTCGGGATTGGCGGCACAAAAACGAAAAAGCTCCTCACGTCCGAAGAAAACCACCTCCGAGGGATACTTTGCCGTCATATAGCTCACCGCATATTCCGCAGGCATAAGCATAGCCGAGGAAAAATACTCGCCGCTGCGGAAAAATCTCAGAATGCTCCGCTCATAGCGCTCATTTTCGGTGCAAAGATACACCGTCCCCTCCAGCAGAAAGCAGAGCTGATTTTCGCTCTCGCCTATATGCAGTACCGTTTCATTTTTTGAAAATTTTGCCGACCTCGCATTGAGGCGGTTTTTCAGATAGATAAGCTCCTGACGTGTAAGTACAGCCCCCATATATAGTATTCCTTTCTTTCATATGCCGTGTATATAGTATATTATATCATAAAATTGTGGCAATTGCAACAGAAATTTTATTCCATATAGAATATAATTAGAAATACACAGCATTATGATACAGGAGGACTTATAAATGAAGGTTATCAAGCGCAACGGGTCTGAGGTCGATTTCGACATATCCAAAATTGAAAAAGCCATAACCAAGGCTAACAACGCAGGCCGCCGCAAGGAGCTCACCGAGGAGCAGATCAGGGAAGCGTCCGAATATATCTGCTACAAGTGCGAGAAGATGAAAAGGGCTGTTTCCGTTGAAGAGATACAGGATATGGTGGAAAATCAGATAATGGCTCACGGCGCATTTGAGATAGCCAAGGGCTATGTAAAGTACCGCTATACCCGTTCACTTGTAAGAAAGTCCAACACCACCGATGACCGTATCCTTTCCCTCATCGAGTGCAATAACGAAGAAGTCCTTCAGGAAAACTCCAACAAAGACCCTATCGTAAACAGCGTTCAGCGTGACTATATGGCTGGAGAGGTGAGCAAGGACCTTACCAAGCGTATGCTCCTGCCCAAGGATATCGTAGATGCCGACCACGACGGACTTATCCACTTCCACGATTCCGATTATTTTGCCCAGCATATGCATAACTGCGACCTTATAAATCTCGATGATATGCTCCAGAACGGCACAGTCATCAGCGAGACACTTATCGAAAAGCCCCACGGTTTCCCCACCGCCTGCAACATCGCCACACAGATAATCGCACAGGTGGCATCGAATCAGTACGGCGGACAGAGCATCAGCCTTACCCACCTTGCCCCGTTTGTCCAGATATCCCGTGAAAAGATACGCAAGGCAGTTATCGAGGAGGCAAAGGAGCTGGGCGGCAGCCTTGATGAAAAGGTCATCGACAGCGTAGTTGAAAAGCGACTGCGCAAGGAAATTGCCAGCGGCGTTCAGACCATACAGTACCAGGTCATTACCCTTATGACCACCAACGGACAGGCTCCCTTCCTCACCGTGTTTATGTACCTTGGCGAAGCAAGAAACGAGCGTGAGAAGAAAGACCTTGCAATGATAATCGAGGAGATGCTCCGTCAGAGATATCAGGGCGTAAAGAACGAGTCAGGCGTGTGGATAACCCCCGCATTCCCCAAGCTTATCTATGTCCTTGAAGAGGATAATATCAAGGAAGGCTCCGAGTATTTCTACCTCACCCAGCTTGCCGCAAAGTGCACCGCAAAGAGAATGGTGCCCGACTACATCTCCGAGAAGAAGATGAAGGAGCTCAAAGAGGGCAACTGCTTCCCCGTAATGGGCTGCCGCAGCTGCCTTAACCCCTGGAAGGACGAGAACGGCAACTATAAGTTCTACGGCCGATTCAATCAGGGCGTTGTCACCATAAACCTTGTTGACGTGGCACTTTCCTCAGGCAAGGATATGGACAAGTTCTGGAAGATATTCGATGAAAGACTTGACCTCTGCTACCGTGCCCTTATGTGCCGCCATAACAGGCTCAAAGGCACACTTTCCGACGCCGCACCTATCCTTTGGCAGAACGGCGCAATTGCAAGGCTCAAAAAGGGCGAGCCTATCGACAAGCTCCTCTACGGCGGCTATTCCTCCATATCTCTCGGTTATGCGGGACTCTGCGAGTGCGTAAGATATATGACGGGTAAGCCCCACACCGACCCCTCCGCAACAGGCTTTGCCCTTGACGTTATGAGATATATGAACGCAGCCTGCGAAAAATGGAAGAAAGAGACCAACATCGCATTCAGCATCTACGGCTCACCCATCGAGAGCACAACATATAAATTCGCAAAATGTCTCCAGAGACGCTTCGGCATAATCAAGGGCGTGACCGACAAGGGCTACATCACAAACAGCTATCACGTTAATGTTACCGAGGAGATCGACGCATTCACAAAGCTGAAATTCGAGGCACAGTTCCAGGCTCTTTCCACAGGCGGCGCAATAAGCTATGTGGAAGTGCCAAATATGCAGGATAACCTTGAAGCAGTCATCAGCGTGCTCCAGTTTATTTACGATAATATAATGTATGCAGAGCTGAACACCAAATCCGACTACTGCCAGTGCTGCGGATATGACGGCGAAATAAAGATAGTTGAGGATAACGGCAAGCTTGTATGGGAATGCCCCTCCTGCGGAAACAGAGATCAGGACAAGATGAATGTTGCCCGCCGTACCTGCGGATATATCGGCACACAGTTCTGGAATCAGGGCAGAACGCAGGAGATAAAGGAAAGAGTAATGCACCTGTAATAAAAGGAATGACTTCAAAATGTACTTCGGAGAAATAAAAAAATGCGACATAGCCGACGGTCCGGGAGTGAGAGTGTCCCTTTTCGTATCGGGCTGTACCCACCACTGCAAGGGGTGCTTTAATCCCCAGACCTGGGATTTTACCTTCGGCAAGGAGTATGACCATACCACTGAGCAGGAGATCCTCAAAGCCCTCGAACCCGATTATATCGACGGACTGACGCTTCTCGGCGGCGAGCCTATGGAGCCTGTAAATCAGCGTGAGCTGCTGGGGCTTGTTAAAAAGGTGAAAGAGCTTTATCCCGAGAAAAATATCTGGTGCTATACGGGATATGTCCTTGAAACAGAGCTTCTTTCCGCCAGCCGTGCACGGTGCGAGTGTACCGACGAGCTTCTGTCGTATATAGATGTGCTTGTGGACGGCGAATTTGTGGAAGACCTTAAAAATATTTCTCTCAGGTTCAGAGGAAGCTCCAATCAGCGGCTCATAGATATGAAAAAAACTCTTGCGGCAGGGGAGACCGTTCTTTGGACGGACGATCCCTGTTATGAAAAACACGAATTTTGACAAAAGGCAGCGGCAAAACTCACCCGCTGCCTTTATTTTTTTGAAAAAATTATGTCGAAATATTATTCTTAACGTGCAATTAACGACGAAAAATGTTATATTATATATGAGGTGAGCGAAATGCCGATGTCACGGCTCAAAAAAAATCTTCTTGTTCTCCCCACATTAAAAGATATCGTCATAACCCTTGCAGCCCTTGCAGCAGCGAGCATCATCGGTCTGCTGTTCATAAAAATAAACGGCGACAGCTACATTCAGCTTGTGTTCGTTCTTGGTGTCGCCATAGTTTCAAGGTTCACAAACGGCTATCTCTGCGGATTCATTGCGTCCCTTGCGGGAATGCTTGCGGTAAACTATGCATTTACATATCCCTACTTCAAGCTTGATTTTTCCCTTGCAGGCTATCCCATATCATTCACCGTGATGCTTGCTGTCTCGGTCATAATAGGAATGACCACCACAAGGCTCAAGGATCAGGGCAAATTACAGGCGGAAATGGACAGGGAAAAGATGAGTGCCAATATACTCAGAGCCGTTTCCCACGACATAAGAACGCCCCTTACCGCCATATCGGGAGCGGCTCAGGGCATAATCGAGAACCGTGGAAAATTTGATGAAGACCAGCTTATGTCCCTTGTGGGCGACATCAAGGAGGGAGCGGACAGGCTCCTTAAAATGACGGAAAATATCCTTACCATAACCCGGATAAAGGAGCAGACAGGTGATATCAAAAAGACCCCCGAAGCCGCCGAAGAAGTCATAAGCGAGGCAATCCGTGAGTTTAGAAAAACAAGGACAACCCCCGTTGAGACCGATATCCCAAGAGAGCTGATACTCGTCCCGATGGATCACATGCTAATCGAGCACGTTATCGTGAATATAATGGAAAACAGCGTTATCCACGGCGGAGCGACCATCATATACATATCCCTTGAGCGTAAAAAGGACAAGGCGGTTTTCAAAATATCCGACAACGGAACAGGTATTTCCGAGGAAATGCTTGATAAAATTTTCACAGGCTATTTTGTCCACGCCGACAAGAAAAACGGCGATACTAAAATGAATATGGGCATCGGACTTTCCGTTTGCAGCGCCATAATCTCCGTCCACAACGGAACTATAACCGCAGGGAATACCCCCGAGGGAGGCGCAGTATTCACATTCACCCTGCCCATAGACGTAAAAGCAACAGACGAACTTAATTCTTTATGAAAGGTATGACATAAAGTGGAGTATAAAAACAAGGTACTTATAATCGAGGACGACAAGCAGATAAGCCATTTTCTGGGAACAGTGCTTTCAGCCAACAATTTTGACGTTATAACAGCGGACACAGGGGAGTACGGCTGTGCGGTAATAAGCTCCCACTGTCCCGATATCGTCATACTTGACCTCGGACTGCCGGGAATGGACGGCTGGGAGGTCATAGATTCGGTCAGAAGGTGGTCATCAATGCCCATAATCGTCCTGTCCGCAAGAAATTCCGAAGCGGATAAGGTGGCAGCCCTTGAAAAGGGAGCGGACGACTACATCACAAAGCCATTCGGCACCAACGAGCTTATCGCCCGAATAAAAACCGCCCTCCGCCATACCCGAACAGCATCGGGCGATGACAGCATAGCCGTAGAAGGCGTGTTCCGAACAGGGGGGCTTACCGTTGACTATTCAAAATACCGTGTCTATGTTGACGGAAAAGACGCAAATCTCACTCAGAACGAGTTTAAGCTTGTGGCACTCCTCGGCAAGAATGCAGGCAGGGTGCTGACCTATGACTACATAATAAAGCAGCTCTGGGGACCCCACGCAAAAACGGATAATCAGATACTCAGAGTAAATATGGCGAATATCCGCCGCAAAATAGAGGAAAAGCCCGCCGAGCCACGGTATATTTTTACAGAAGTGGGCGTAGGCTACAGAATGGCGGAAAGCGATGTTGTGAATAAATAAAAAATACCTCCCACCGTTTTCGGTGAGAGGTATTTTTATCAAACCTCAAAAACTCTTTTAATGCTGTCATAATGAAGGAAAATTCCCTTTTCCCCAAGCTCCTTTATTTCCTCAGGAGCTGCAAGCCTGTAACCTAAAGTCTCAGCCGCCTGCAAATGAAGATCGCTTTCATCAAAATCCATAACAAAGCGGTAAATGTCAACAAAATAGTTGTCGCCCTCGCCGGGATTTTCCCTGTGGTACGAGAAAACATAGCCGCCCTCGGCATTTGAAACATCAAGCCCCGTTTCCTCAAAAACCTGTCTCTTATACACATCTCCGAGCCCACGAGACGCTACGCTATC
>CAMBJF010000063.1 GCA_945867875.1 uncultured Ruminococcus sp.
TCTCGTGGGCTCGGAGATGTGTATAAGAGACAGTGTCAGCTGAGAGGTCATTTCCTCGGTCACTGGCTCTCCGCCGCAGCAATGCTCGTTGCACAGAACAATGACCGTGAGCTGAAAGCCAAGCTTGACATTATCATAGATGAGCTTGAACGCTGCCAGAAGCTCAACGGCGGAAGATGGATAGGTTCAGTTCCCGAGAAATATTTTGAGAGACTGGAGAAAAACGAGTACATCTGGTCTCCCCAGTACACCCTCCACAAAACTCTCCTTGGTCTCTACCACAGCGCAATGTATGCCAAGAACGACAAAGCTCTTGCTATCCTCGGCAATGCCGCTGACTGGTATCTTGACTGGACTGCCGATATGGAAAAGAAAAATCCCCACGCCGTTTACAGCGGTGAGGAGGGCGGTATGCTCGAAGTTTGGGCAGGGCTTTATCAGCTCACAAATGACGAGAGATATCTCACCCTTGCCGAGCGCTATTCCCACCCCTCCATCTTCAAAAAGCTTGAAGATAACGGCGATCCCCTTTCAAACTGCCACGCAAACGCAAGTATCCCCTGGGCACACGGTGCTGCAAAAATGTACGAGATCACAGGCGATGAAAAGTGGCTTAACCGTGTAAAGCTCTTCTGGAACTGCGCTGTCAACGAAAGAGAGGCTTTCTGCACAGGCGGTCAGAACTCGGGCGAGTTCTGGATACCCCCTCACAAGCTCGGTATGTTCATCGGCGAGCGCACACAGGAATTCTGCACAGTTTACAATATGGTACGTCTCGGCGATTACCTTTTCCGCTTCACAGGCGACAGCAAATATCTCGATTACATTGAGAAAAACCTCTACAACGGCTTCCTTGCACAGCAGAACAAGTTCACGGGAATGCCCGCATATTTCCTGCCTATGAAGTCGGGCAGCGCTAAAAAATGGGGCAGCAAGACCCACGATTTCTGGTGCTGCCACGGAACCACCGTTCAGGCTCACACAATTTATCCCGAGCTTTGCTGGTATGAGGACAATGACCGCAACCGTCTTTTCGTGGCTCAGTACATCAATTCCGAGTACAAGCGCAGTGAGAATGTGACCGTTTCTCAAAGCGTTGATATGAAGTATTACAACGACGGTGCGACCTTTGACGAGCACGATGACAGCAGAATGAACCGCTGGTACATCAAGCTCACTGTAAGAGCCGAAAAGCCTGAAAAGTTCACACTTTCACTCCGTGTTCCCGAATGGGTAAAGGGCGAGCCTGTTGTTTCCGTAAACGGCGAGAATGTGAATACCGCTGCCGAAAACGGCTTTATTGACATTGACCGCACCTGGGAAAATGACACTGTGAATATCTACTTCCCCTCTGCCCTCACAGTCTCCTCACTGCCCGATATGCCCCAGCTCACAGCATTCTCCGAAGGCCCTGTTGTTCTTGCGGGACTTTGCGATAAGGACTGCGGCATTTATATGGATAATGACGCTCCCGAAAGCGCTGTCACCTATGTGACCGAACACACCTACAGCACATTCCCCTGGCAGCAGAGCGTTTACCGCACAATAAACCAGCCCGAGAACTTCGACCTTATCCCCGTTTATGACGTGACCGACGAAAAGTACACTGTATATTTCACAAAGAAAAAGCTTAATTGATATTTTTCCGTCCGAATGAGTTTTTGTACTGAGCGGGAGTCATTCCCTCAAACTCCCTGAAAACCTTCATAAAATATTTTTCATCAGAGAAGCCGCAGGAAAATGCGGCTTCTTTTATTGTCACGCTGTAATTTGAAAGCAATGTCTTAGCAGTCTTTATCCGCAGTCCGTTTGAGTATCGCACGATTGAAACGCCCATATTTTTCTTGAACACCGACGAAAGATAATCAGCCCGATATCCAAGTGTCTCGGCAAGCTCGGAGACTTCAAATGGCAGGAAGTAGTGATTTTTTATCCACTCTCTTGCCGAAATAACAAGGGGCGGCAGGTTGGTACCCGCATCACGGCTTCGGAAATATTCCTGTGAAAGCTCCATAAGCAGCAGGCTCACGGCATAATCCGACATATTTTTCGTATAGTGATTTTCCTCCAGCGACATATCCATAAGCTGATGAAAAAGCTGTGCAGTCCGCCCCGATGATGAGACCGATGACACCTCGGGGAGCAGATATGTATATTCGTCTCCGCTGCCATTCACTGCTTCAAAACCGCAGTCCGTGCGGAAATGTGCCCAGAGATATGATACTCTGCCCTCAGAGCAGTGAAATCCGAAATGCTCCTCTCCTGCGGGCAGCAGGATATACTGCCCTGCGGAAACGGTATGCTCCCTGCCGTGTGAGCTTATATATATAGTGCCCTCGGTTATCATAATAAGCACATTTTCATCAAACCTGCGGCGGTGGTGGATAAATCCCGCACGGCTTATAAACTGTCCGCAGACGATGAACGAAAGGGGCTGTTTTGTTTTGCAGCCAAGCAGTCCCGTCTCTATGTGTGACATCTCCGACATTCTCCCTCCCATAGCTTGATGTTTTCATTATAGCATATTTGTTTCAAAATGCAAATTTTTTCTTTCTGTACGAATTTTGGCAATGCTCATTTTGATGCAAATTGTAACAAAAATATATAGATGAATAATCCACCGCAAAGATGAAAAAATAGTAAGGCAAACAAAAAATGTTCAGCAAAGTCCCGGGCGGACTTGAATTTATATGTGAAAGGAACGAAAACAATGAAAGCAACAGGTATTGTCAGGAGAATCGACGATCTTGGCAGAGTCGTTATTCCCAAAGAGATCAGAAGGACTATGCGTATCCGTGAAGGCGACCCCTTAGAGATATACACAAGCTCGGACGGCGAGGTAATTTTCAAGAAATATTCCGCAATTAACGAAATGGCTCAGTCGGCGTCGCAGGTGGCTGAAGTAATGACACGGCTTGCAAACTGCCCCACAGTGGTTTTTGACCGTGACCACGTTGTGGCAGTGGCGGGAGTCGGAAAAAAGGAGTTCAGCGAGCGCCGTGTGTCACAGGGGCTTGAAGAATTTCTCGAACACCGCAGGAACTACATTTACTCTTCCGATGAGGACGCAAAGGTATTTCCCGTTGAGGGCATTGACCGCCCCGCAATTGCCTGCACACCCATTCTGTCATCGGGCGATGTCACAGGTGCGGTAGCATTCCTTGCGCCCAGCGCCGATGAGGACGCAACTGCTACCGAGGTACAGAAAAATCTCATTCAGGCAGCAGCACAATTTCTCGGCAAGCAGATAGAGGAATAAAGCTGATAAAAAAAAATACAAAAAATCTTCGCACAGTCCGCAAAAAAAGACTGTGCGAAGATTTTTTGATTTATCAGTAATTGTACTTTTTCCTCTTGCAGATAAGAAAAATCGTTGAGAATACCACTGCCATAACTTCCGCCGCCGCAATGGATATCCATATGCCGTCAATGCCGAATATGAACGGGAGAAGAAGCACTGCGCCCGCCTGAAATATCAGCGTTCTGAGGAAGGATATCACAGCCGAGGTAAGGCCGTCGTTGAGGGCTGTAAAAAATCCCGAGCTGAATATGGCAAAGCCCATAAAGGGAAATGCTGCTGCAAAAATGTGAAAGCCGTGAGTGGTCATTTCCGTAAGGCTCTCGCTGTAGCCCACGAATATTTTTGAGAGAGGTGCGGCAAGAAGTTGTGCCGCTGCGAACATACATATGCCGAATGTACCGATTATTCGCAGGCTCTTTTTGAGAATGCCTTTAAGCTCGCTGTGATTTCCAGCACCGCTGTTGTAGCTGATAACAGGAGCTGTGCCGATAGTGTAGCCAACGAATGCGGCTGAAAATATCATACTGATGTACATCATAACGCCGTATGCCGCAATTCCGTCATCGCCTGCAAATCTGAGGAGCTGCTTGTTGTAGAGCATTCCCACAACGCTCATCGAAACGTTGCTCATAAATTCGGAAGAACCGTTCGTGCAGGCTTTGAGTATGGCTTTCATATCAAAGTGTGTTTTGCCAAGTCTCAGTATGCTTGAATTTTTTCTGAAAAAGTATATAAGCGGAACTGCACCGCCGATGAACTGAGCCACCGCCGTTGCAATTGCAGCGCCTGCAAGCTTGTGTTCCTGAGGAAATGTTGTGACAAGGACTGCATCGAGAACCATATTTGTAACGCCCGCTGCGATTATTACCGCAAGTCCCAGACGGGGCTTTGCCGCCGCCACAAAGAAGCTCTGGAACAGATACTGGAGCACCACAAAGGGCAGCGCCATAAGCACTATGCGTGCATATATAACGCAGTTTTCGAGTATCTCACCCTCCGCTCCCAGTGCCGACGCAATGGGACGGATAAAGGTTATTCCGATTATCGAAAAGATAACGCCAAGTGAAAATGTAACATATACAAAAAGTGAAAAATACCTGTTTGCTTTTTCGCTGTCACCCTCGCCGAGAGTTTTTGCGACGATAGCCGTGCCGCCTGTACCGAACATAAATCCAACCGTTGCCATTATCATCAGGAACGGCATTATAAGATTTACCGCCTTGAACGGGATATCTCCCGCAAAATTTGAAACGAAAAATCCGTCCACCACGCTGTAAATCGATGTGAATATCATCATCGCTATAGAGGGCAGCGTGAATTTCAGCAGCCTTTTATAGGTAAAATGATCCGAAAGTTTTATCTCCATTTTCTTCTCCTTTTATAATTTTTCAACCTGTTTTCTCAGGCAGTCCGCATATTTTTTCATAAGCCCGATGTAGGTCTCGACCTCTTCGTCAGACCAGTCCTCAAAGGCATTTACCTCGGCAAAATACAGCCTTGCGGCAGTTTTTTCCGTAAGCTCTCTCCCCTTTTCGGTGAGCATAATTTTCTTTGACCTGCCGTTGTGCTGTTCAAGATAGAGAATGCCATCGGCTTCAAGACTGCGGACAGCGGAATTTACAGTCTGCTTGCTGATGCAGGAGCATTTGTAAATATCACTGAGCAGGCAGGGTTCACCCATATCATAAATTGTGTAGAGCACCATTGAAATGCTGTTTGCTATCCCAAGCTTTGACGATGCCTGATGATATATCCTGTCGGTCTCGGAAGTAAGATAATTTATCCGATGTATCGCCGCTGCTCTTTTTTCGTTCATACCATCACCTCCAAACGTCCGAAATCATACCTTCGTATTATAGTACGATTTCGGACGTTTGTCAAGAGCAATATCTCATTTTTATCTATTTACATCAAAAAAATTGCAGGCCGCCGCAAAAAATGTGACAGTCTGCATCATCAAAACCTTTTTCAGCCCTGATTTTTATCCGAATCAAAAGGCACCCACAATCCCGAGCCGGTTTTCACCATTCCGCTCCTGCGGCGGTCTATCTCTTCCATAAGCTTCTCGTTCATTTTCTTCTCGGCGCTGTCGAGCATATCCGATACGGCAGTTAGCTCCTCATCGGAAAGCAGATCGGCATTTATGTGCTTTATTCTTGGCATAGCGTTTCCTCCCGAACATTTTTCTGTTATTTATTATATCACACCTGCGGCGAAATTTCAACATTAAAGCTCTGTCCGCAAAAGCTCCGCCTTTTTTCTTGCTCTGTTATACTTTTTAAGTCCATCGGCTGTCCTTGTAACAGGGTTTAATCCGTTCCAGTCCCTGCGCCGTTTTGAGTAAAATTCCCGCCTGTCCTTTTTGCTCATTTTTTCAAGAGGCACGAATTTATCTGCCATTTTCCTCACCTGCCTTATAGTTGTAGATAGGCTTTATAACTTCGATGATATCCGCTGTATCGCCGATGTTATCAACGATATCGTTCATACTTTTGTACGCCATAGGGCACTCATCAAGAGTGGCTGAATTGATAGTTGACGAGTAAATTCCCACCATCTGCTTTTTAAATTCGCTTACCGTAAAGCTCTGCTTTGCCTGACTTCTGCTGAAAAGCCTGCCTGCGCCGTGGGGTGCGGAAAAGTTCCAGTCGGGGTTGCCCTTGCCGATGCAGATAAGACTGCCGTCACGCATATTTATGGGAATGATGAGCCGCTCGCCCTTCTGCGCCGAAACAGAGCCTTTTCTGACTATCATATTTTCCGTGTCGATGTAGTTGTGGACGGTGGTAAATTCGTCCGAAACTTTAAGCTTCATACTGCGGATAATATCGTCCATCATAGCCTTTCTGTTCATCATCGCAAATTCCTGGACTATTTTCATATCATGGATATAATCGTCAAAGGCAGAGCCGAAAACATAGGCAAGATGATCGGGAACGGTCTTTTTTTCCTGCATATTCAGCTTTTTTAAAGCAGCGTTTATCTCCTTTTCCCTGCCTGCCGACTTCATTTCTGCGATAAGTTTTTTCACATCATCATCGCCCGAATGCTTCAGTTCCTCCACAGCCCGCTTCTGATAATGCTTTGCCACCTCAACGCCAAGATGTCTCGAGCCGCTGTGTATAACGATATAGATGCCGCTTTCGCCCTTGTCGGCTTCAATAAAGTGATTGCCGCCGCCGAGAGTGCCGAGGGAAAGAAATGCCCTGTCAAGGCTGATATGCTTTGCACACCTTAGCTCACTTAGCCTTAACTTTCCGGCATATCTGTGCTCCTTGTTCCTGATCGAAAAACCTGAGGGAATGTTGAATTTTATGAATTTGTCAAGCTGCTCCGGTTCAAGCTGTCTGCCCTTGATAAGGACGGTTTCCATTCCGCAGCCGATATCCACACCCACAAGATTTGGCACGACCCTGTCCGTCACGGTCATAGTCGTGCCGATTACACAGCCCGCTCCTGCGTGGACATCGGGCATCATTCTGATACGTTCATTTTCCGTAAACTGCTGATTGCAAAGGTCATAAATCTGTCTTACGGAATCCTCATCGATCTTATCCGCAAATACCTTTGCGGTGCTGTATTTTCCTCTTATCTCAAACATAATTTCTCCTTATTGTCAATTGTCAATAAAAAAGCACTTTCCCCCGAAAGAGAAAATGCTTTAGGTATGTCTTTAAAATGTGCATAAATCTACGTCAGTTTATGGCACGGCAAGGCAGACCTATTCGTTTCATTTCCAGGTCAATTGCTGTATTATAGCTGATTATTGTAAGTCTTGTAAGTCGTTTCATAGGTCTGCCTCCTTTCAAAATTTATTGTATGTAATGTTATCACGGAATAAAATCGGTGTCAATAGATATTTCAATATTTTGTACAAATTCACAAAGTCAAATACTTTTTATATACATTGGGCTGTATATATTTTACCCCTCATACCTCTCTTTCAGCTTCTCCAACGCCTTTTTCTCTATCCGTGATACATAAGAACGGGAGATGTTCAGCTTATCCGCAACCTCTCGCTGGGTAAGGGGCTTCAAGCCGTAAAGCCCGTAGCGGTGGCGAATAATTTCCTTTTCACGCTCGTCAAGGCACTCTTCTATAAAGCCGTAAAGCTGCTTTGAGCGTATCATAACTTCTATCCTGTCAACCATATTGTCGTCCTCGGCGATTATGTCCATAAGGCTCATACTGTTGCCGTCTTTGTCGGTGTCAACAGGCTCGTCAAGATACACGTCACGGGCGCTTTTTTTGGCGCTTCGGAAAAACATTAACACTTCATTTTCGATGCACTTAGCTGCATATGTAGCGAACCTGATCGATTTGGAATTGTTGAAGGAATTTACCGCTTTTATAAGCCCGATAGTGCCGATGGAGATAAGCTCCTCGCTGTCAACATTCGGGGAATAATACTTCTTCACAACGTGGGCGACAAGCCTCAGATTATGCTCGATAAGCTCGCTTCGGGCAGATACATCACCCTCCGCCATTCTCACGAAAGCCTCTGCTTCCTTTTCTGCGGACAGTGGCTTCGGGAACACCGTCGTGCTGTCAAGATGCAGGGCAAAATACAGCATATGTTCGAGAAACCAGGAAATAAGTCCGCCAAACATAAAAATCACCTCGGATATACATTATTTTTTAAATGTATATTCGGGGTGAATTTTGTCCTATTCGATTTTTGTTATTTTTCTTCGGGGAGCTCTACTTCTTCCTTTTTGGTGAGCTTGTTTCCCATATGGTCCATAACAATGGGTATTGCAAGGCTTATGAGGAAGATAACTATTGCGATGATGCCCTCGGAATTGAAGGTAAATTCTCTTGGGTAAACGGCGGGGAGAGAGCCGATTATCAGTCCGAGTATAGCGCAGTATGTTCCCGTTTTGCACTTTTTAAGAAGAATGCTTATGACCTTGGCGGCGACGAGAAGTCCTATGACTGCGCCTATACCGTAATAGATGATTGTGATGAAGTCAGGCTCGCTTACGGCTCTGATAGCGTTGTCGTAACCGCCGAGAATTTTTAAGACAAGCGCTCCGCTGAGACCCGGCATTATCATTGCGGCGGCGGCAAATACAGTCATTATGATAATGGATACGGGGTTTATGCCGAATGCGGCGCTGCCCTCTTTAAGAGAGTTGAAAAGGATTATGCCAACTGCCGCAAGTATGAACGGCACGAGATGAATTGGTTTAAGCTTTCCCGAGCCTTTGCACTCTCTGAATATTGCGGGGAGAGAGCCGATTATTACGCCCATAAAGAAAAACTGTGTGGGGACGTTGTGGTTCTCGAAAAGATATCCCAGCACCTTTGAGGCAAGGAATATTCCAAGTATCACGCCTATTCCCAAAGGTATGAGAAAGGGCAGATTTTTTTTCAGTTTTTTCAGATCAATGTCAATAGCGTCAAGCAGGCGGTCATATATTTTAAGTACGAATGCGATGGTTCCGCCGCTCACTCCGGGAATGGCATCGGCAATTCCAACGCAGGCTCCCTTTAAAACAAGAACGAGCCATTCTTTGAATTTTTTCATATTTTCAAACTCCTTTTTTACATTCTCATAAATTGCCATTTCAGTATATCACATAATCTTTTCGATATCAATAGCAAATGAGGCTTATTCTGAATTTTTAACGAAATCTTATTGAAATTTAATTTAAGGTATGGTATAATATAAACAAACATTGAAAGGACTGACCGCTGTGGGAAGCTACATAACTACTTATATGAAGTCCGTTGAAGCCGCCCTTGATGACGACAACACAGACTGGGAGGCTCTTAAAAGAGAGCACCTCGTTCAGATCGGATTTATCCAGCACGAAAGACTTATACACCTTATTGTCACGGTGATGTGCTGTCTGCTGCTGTTTATCGGGCTGTGCGTTTTCTTTATCTCGAATCTTATCCCGTTCCTTATCGTTGACGGTCTCCTGCTTATTCTCGATTTCTGCTACCTTATATATTACTGCTTTATCGAAAACAGCACCCAGAAGCTGTACCGCCTTTACAACCGCATCTGCGCAAAGGCAGAGCCTGACAACAAGACTGTGACCGATATCCTGACCCAGAAAAAGCTGACATAAATTTTTTTAGATTGGAGATCATGCTGTGAAAGTTACCGCCGAGATGGTCCGTGAAATAATCGAAAAAAAGGACATCATCGTTGAATTTCAGCCTATATATTCACTTAACACGAAAAAATACATCGGACTTGAAGCCCTTTCAAGGGGACTTTACAACGGTGAGATAGTTTCCCCTTATTTCCTTTTTGAGTACGCAAAAAAGGACGGAAATGTGCTGACGCTGGATAGGATATGCCGTGAGAAAGCTATGAGGGCTTTTTCAGCCGAAAGCTCCGCTCCGTCGCTGTTCATAAACTTTGAGACCTCTGTTCTGAACGGGCTTACTTCGGGCACGGGCGAAATTCTGAGGACGGCTGCGGAAAATCATATATCGCCCCAGAACATCGTTATCGAGCTGAACGAATCACGGGTGAAGGATTCATATAACCTGATGATGTTCGTGGATTTTTACCGCTCAAAGGGTTTTCTTATCGCTCTGGACAATGTGAGTGCAGGACTTGACACATTGAACCGCATTATGCTCATAAACCCCGACATCATCAAGATAGACAGGGCTATCGTTTCTCAGATCGAGAACAACAAGTACAATCAGGAGGTCTTCCGCTCCATTATCAACACCGCAAAGCAAATTGGTGCTATGACCGTTGCGGAGGGCGTTGAGACTGTTGACGAGGTAATCACCTGCATGATACTTGGGGTGGACTATTTTCAGGGATTTTATTTTCAGAAGCCTGAGCAGTTCAATTATCTTTTCACAAATGAAGCAAGGCTGAGGGTGGAAGAGGCGGCTCAGAAGCTGAACATCTCCACAAAGAAAAATCCCACGGTCGTGAATATGAAGATTGAAAGCTACAAGCGCATCATTTACGAGCTTGTGAACCGTCTTTCCTGTATGACCCACGATGATTACAACGCCGAGCTGAGGGATTATGTTGACGAGCACAATGAGATAGAATGTGCCTTTCTCATCGACAGCAAGGGATTTCAGATAACCGACACCGTTATGACCCCCGACACGGAGATACTGGAGGGCTATCACCCTGCTATCATCGGCGTGAACCACGATATCAAGAATTATTTTTACGCTATAAAGGAACAGATAGAAGACCCGTTCATTTCGGGCTGGTACATAAGCAATGCTACGGGCAAAAGCTGTAAGACCATTTCTTCAAAGTTCTACAATAAAAATGGCGAGATGATTGTCGCCTGCGTTGACCTTAAAAAACAGTGATTTTTATGAGACAGCCAAGGCTGTCTCTTTTTTTGCATCTTCCCAAATGTTTACAAAATATATATTGACAAATCAGAACAATTGTGCTATAATATATCAAAAGAATTATTGACGGCGGCACTTTAGTGTGGTATAATATGTATATATGCTTTTTTGAAAGGACAAGACGATGAAAAAGGAATACATAATGGGCAACGGAGCTATTGCTCTCGGCGCTCTTGCGGCAGGCGTTAATTTCGTTTCGGGGTACCCGGGCACTCCGTCTTCCGAGATAGTGGAGACTATTGCCAAGCACCCTCACGACGGCGTTTATATTGAATGGTCGGTAAATGAAAAGGCGGCTCTTGAAGCGGCGGCGGCGGCGGCTTACTCGGGGGCAAGGGCTATTGTGACGATGAAGCAGGTGGGGCTCAATGTGGCTTCCGACCCCCTTATGTCGCTGGCTTATGTGGGCGTTAAGGGCGGCATGGTCATTGTTTCCGCTGATGACCCAGGCCCTATCTCCTCTCAGACAGAGCAGGACACGAGAATGTTTGCGAAATTCGCACGCATACCTGTGTTCGACCCTGTGTCTCCCGAAGAGGCTTACGAAATGATACAGGAGGCTTTCGAGCTTTCGGAGAAATACTCCACGCCTGTGCTTTTCAGACCCACCACAAGAATATGCCACGCTTATGCATCTGTCTCTTATACACATCTCCGAGCCCACGAGACGCTACGCTATCT
>CAMBJF010000064.1 GCA_945867875.1 uncultured Ruminococcus sp.
AGATAGCGTAGCGTCTCGTGGGCTCGGAGATGTGTATAAGAGACAGTTTATAATGAGGTGACCATACAATGAATGAAAAAGAACTTTATGCGCTCTGGTGTGAAAAGGCAACAGATGACCCCGACCTCCAGACAGAACTTAAGTCCATTGCAGGCGATGATGAGGCTATAAAGGACAGATTCTACCGTGATCTCGAATTCGGTACAGGCGGTCTCAGAGGCGTTATCGGTGCAGGCGCATACAGAATGAACGTTTACACCGTAAGACGTGCTACTCAGGGTCTTGCTGATTATGTTAACGAGGCATTCAAGAACCCTTCCGTTGCTATTTCCTACGACAGCCGTATCAAGTCTGACGTTTTTGCAAAGGAAGCTGCTTCCGTTCTCGCTGCAAACGGCATCAAGGTCCACATCTACACTGAGCTTATGCCCACTCCTATGCTCTCCTATGCTGTAAGAGCTCACAAGTGCAGCGCAGGTATTATGATCACTGCTTCCCACAACCCTGCTAAGTACAACGGCTACAAGGTTTACGGCGCAGACGGCTGCCAGCTCACACTTGGCGCAGCTGAAATAGTTCTTAAGAACATTAACAAGGTTCCTATGTTCGGCGGCGCAAAGCTCACCGATTATGAGAAGGCTGTTTCCGACGGAATGATAAACTACATTTCCCAGACAGTTATCGACAATTATCTCGATGAGGTATCCAAGCAGGGTATCCACACTGATCTTGTTAAGTCAAGCGGTCTTAAGGTAGTTTACACTCCCCTTAACGGTACAGGCAACAAGCCCGTAAGAGCTATTCTTAAGAAGATAGGCATTGAGGACGTTACCGTTGTTCCCGAGCAGGAATATCCCAACGGAAACTTCACAACCTGCCCCTTCCCCAACCCTGAGATTAAAGAAGCTCTTGCTCTCGGTCTCAAACTCTGCGAGACTGTAAAGCCTGACCTCCTTCTTGCAACAGACCCCGATGCTGACCGTGTTGGTATCGCTGTTCCCTCCGATAACGGCTATGTGCTTTTCACAGGAAACGAAGTAGGCGCAATGCTCCTCGAATACATCTGCTCCGAGAGAACAAAGCTCGGCACTATGCCACAGGATCCCGTTGCTGTAAAGACTATCGTTACTACCGATATCGCTGCAAAGATATGCAAGGAATACAATGTTAAGCTCGTTGAAGTTCTCACAGGCTTTAAGTTTATCGGCGAGCAGATCGGTTTCCTTGAGGACAAGGGTCAGGAAAACAGATACATCTTCGGCTTTGAAGAGAGCTATGGTTACCTCGCAGGTACCTATGTAAGAGACAAGGACGCTGTTGTTGCATCTATGCTCATCTGCGAAATGGCTGCTTTCTACCGCACAAAGGGCATTTCTCTTCTTCAGGCAAGAGAGAATATGTACAAGAAGTACGGCAACTACGTTCATACTCAGTCCTCTTTCGTTTGCGAGGGTGCTTCCGGTATGGAGAGAATGAAGGAAATCATGGCAGGTCTCAGAAGCAATACTCCTACTGAGATCGGCGGCCTTAAGGTAACACGCTTTGAGGACTATGCTGCAAGCACATCTATCGACACCGAGACAGGTGCAAAGACTATGCTTACACTTCCCAAGTCCGACGTTCTTACATTCAAGCTCACTGACGGCGCAAGTGTTATTATCCGTCCCTCCGGAACAGAGCCCAAGATCAAGGCTTACTACACTACTATCGGTAAGACAAGAGAAGAGGCTGCTGCACTGGAAAAGACAATCGCTGCTGATTTTGCAAAGAAGCTTGGTTTCTAAGCTGATTTCATAAGCTATATGACCGGTATGGGGCAAGGCTTCATACCGGTTTTTTACGATAAATTCTACTGAAAGGAAAATGCAATGTCCGCTAAATTAAAATCGGTATATATATGCAGCTCCTGCGGCTATGAATCACCGAAATGGAACGGAAAATGCCCCTCCTGCGGTGAGTGGAACACATTTGAAGAGGATATAATCGAGGAAGCACCGAAAAAATCATCACTGAAAGCCGCACCCTCGGCACTCAGCGGCACTGACTGCTCCGACAAGATACGCACTCTGTCGCAGATAGGCACAGATGAGGAGATACGCTATTCCACAGGTGCGGCTGAGCTTGACCGAGTGCTGGGCGGCGGACTTGTGAAAGGCTCTCTTGTGCTCCTCGGCGGTGAGCCCGGAATAGGAAAATCCACGCTTCTTTTGCAGATATGCAGCTACCTCGGCGGCGAGCACAGCATTCTCTATGTATCGGGCGAGGAAAGCGTGAGACAGGTAAAGCTCAGAGCCGACCGCCTTGGCGTAACAACGCCCAATCTCTATCTGCTCAGTATGACGGACGCCGAATCTATCTGCAACACAATTATGTCCTCGAAGCCTGAGATAGTCATTATCGACTCCATTCAAACTATGAACATCAAAAGCATAAGCTCCAGCTCGGGCAGCATCACTCAGGTAAGGGAATGCACAAACCTGTTTATGCACCTTGCAAAGGATATGGAAATACCCATTTTCCTTGTTGGTCACGTGAACAAGGACGGCGCTATTGCTGGTCCCAAGGTTATGGAGCATATCGTTGACACCGTTCTGTTTTTCGAGGGCGACAGGCATCAGAGCTACAGACTTCTGAGAGCGGTCAAAAACCGTTTCGGTTCGACAAACGAGATCGGCGTTTTTGAAATGCTGGACAGCGGTCTTGAGCAGGTGGAAAATCCCTCGCAGATGTTTCTTTCGGGCAGACCTGTGGGCGTTTCGGGAAGCTGCGTAGGCTGCGTTATGGAAGGTACACGCCCGATCCTTGCGGAGGTGCAGGCGCTTGTCACCAAAAGCAGCTATTCCGCTCCGAGGCGAACTTCCACGGGATTTGATTTCAGCCGACTTGCCATAATCATTGCCGTGCTTGAAAAAAGAGCGGGGCTGTTCTACGGCACACTTGACATTTACGTGAACATTGTGGGAGGATTTCGTCTCGACGAGCCTGCCGCAGACCTGCCCGCAGCACTTGCGCTGTACAGCAGTCTTATGGATATGCCAATAAATGAAAAGCTGGTATCATTTGGAGAAATCGGTCTTGGCGGCGAGATACGCAGCGTTTCCAATATTTCTCAGCGAATTGCCGAGGCTCAGAGGCTTGGCTTTGAAAAATGTATTATCCCGAAGATGTCTCTGAGACAAATTGACCCGAAAAAATACAACATCGGCATTATCGCTGTGTCAAATATCCGTCAGGCATTTGATTATCTGAAAAAAGAACGTGAAAAAGGCTGATTTGTGCAGATATACAGAATTTATTTGACATTTACCGCAAAATATGATATAATATAATATTATATCCGAAAGGAGCACTGCCGCTTTGCACAGAAATACCAAAACAAGCTACAAGGTCGCACTTGGCGGCGTTGTCTCCGCTTTATGCCTTACACTTATGTTCCTCACAGGTGTTTTTCCCCTGCTCAGTATGGCGATACCCATATACGCAGGGGCGCTTATGATAATCGTTTCAACAGAGGTAAACACAAGCTGGGCATTTGCCGCATATTTTGCAGTGGCACTTTTGTCCCTTTTCCTCACCCCCGACAAGGAAGCCACAACACTTTTCATAATGTTTTTCGGCTACTACCCCATAATCTCCCCGAAGCTTGAAAAAATACGTTCAAGGCTCTTAAAAACATTATGCAAATTCGGAATATTCAACGCCGCTATGGTTATATGGTACAAACTCATTATCCTTATTATGGGAGTATATGACTTTTTCGGAGAGTTTTCTTTCCTCGGAGAATACGCCGTTGTGGGAGTAATGGTGTTCATAAACCTTGTGTTCATACTTTACGACTACACCATTCAGATGATCGAAAGCGTGTATATAAAATGGTTCAGACCCACTTATTTCGGGAAAGGCAAACATAAAAAATCAGCATAAAAAATCCTGCTCACTTGATTCAGTGAACAGGATTTTTTTATTCGCTTATTCTTTTTACGGGTCTTACATATTTCCAGAATCGATCGCAGTCGTGATAGAAATAGAACACTCTTCCCTGTGAAGTATCAAGCTCATAACCCGATGCGGCATAGTCATAATCTTTCATTGCCTGCTCAATTTTCTGCTCAACAGTCTGATTCTGGGAAAAATCAAAGGGACCGTGCTCAAAAACGATATACTCTCCCTCAGGAACGTCCATAATCTGCATCTGTTTTGGTATCTCACCGCTGTAATCCGCAGGAAGTCTCACGCCATAGCTCTCCGCAAGAGGTATTCCCCAGCTGCATATCCTGCCTGTAGGCTCGTTGATGAATGCCATAAGCTGACCGCTGCCTGCATTGCATTCAGTACCGCCCATATCGTCAAGCTTGCCCTTGATGCTGTCCAGAAGTCCGCAGATAGTTTCGCAGTCCTGCCCCGGAATTTTGCTCTGCTTGTCCCAGAAATCCCAGTAGCCGATGCTCTCATAATTTCTGATATGCAGATATTTATGGGCGGGAATGGTTACAAAATACACCTTTACATCATTTGTCATGGTTGCCATATTTGTTCCTCCAATGCTTACAAGATAGCAGTCAAAGGGTTTGATAACAGTTCTCAGTACCACGGGAACAGGCTTGCTTCGGTACTCGCTGGGCGTTACGCCGTATGCCTCCTTAAATGCACGAGAGAATGCTTCGTGACTTGAAAAGCCGTGGTCAAGAGCGATATCAAGAAGTCCCTTTCGGGTATCACGCACATCTTTGAGTGCAAAAGCAAGTGAACGGTATCTGAGATAATCACGAAAATGCATTCCCGAGATCTCCTTGAATTTTCGGGAAAGATAATATTCGGAAAAACCAAGCTTTTTTGAAAGCGCCGAAAGGGTCAATGCTTCATCATCGCCGTTTTTTATGCATTTGTCAACCTCTTCAACTATCGTCTGAACCGTTTTGTACCATTCACTCATAGCAATTGCCCCTTTTTTACTGCTCTGCAATAATTATACAGCATATTGGGATAAAAAACTTGATGTGGATTGCGGACTTTATTTATTAACTTTATACAGCATACAAGGTCTGCCGCCTGTTTCGTAATTCATATTTCCCGAAATTTCGCCTTTTTCGAGAAGAAAATTCATATATCTTCGGACAGTGACTCTCGAAAGTCCCACCTTATCGGCAATTTCCTCACCTGTGAACTCCGTATCGGGGTTTCGTTCAAGGAAATTTCGGACGGTCTCAAGGGTCTGATCCTGTATGCCCTTGGGGAGCTGCTCAATGGTTTTGGAAGAACCGCTGCTCAAAATTGCATCGATATGCTGCTGACTAAAGGATTCAAGGTCGTGGAAAGCGTCCTGCCTGCTAAGGAACTTTTCAAGAGCCTGCTGAAATCTTGCCCCCGAAAACGGCTTTATAAGGTAATCCACAACGCCGAGACGGACAGCTTCCTCAATGGCGGCACTGTCATTTGCGGCTGTGACCATTATCACCGACAGAGGCAGATTTTTTTCACGTATCTTTCTGAGCACCTCGATGCCGTTCATTTTCGGCATATAAACGTCAAGGATAACAAGCTGGACTGTGTGTGACGCAAGATATTCAAGAGCACTGCTTCCGTCACGGCATACTGCGGCAACGTGGAAATGCTTGTTTTCAGTAACATACTGCTTGTTTATCATCGCCACCATGGGGTCATCTTCAATGATAACAACTTCATACATTGCTTTTTCCTCCTTCGTCTGTCAGGGTGACGGTGAATGACGTGCCCTCGCCCTCTTCGGATTCGAGGGATATGGTACCGCCGTATTTTTCGATAAGCTCTTTTATAAGGTGAAGTCCTGTTCCCCTGCCCTCGCCCTTAGTGGAGAAGCCGTAATCGTATATCTTCTTAATATTTTCGGGGGAAATGCCCTTTCCCGTGTCATCGACGGTGATTATCATTGCGTGGGGCTTTGTGAAAATTCCAACGGTAAGCTCCTTGGGCTGCTCGTTCTTTTCATTGAGAGAGTCCATTGCATTTTCCGTGAGATTTCCGATTATCGTGATAAGGTCGCCTGAGGGAAGGGAGATATCATTTCTTGAAAGCCTGCTTCCGCCCTCAAGGGAGAATTTGATATTCAGCTCTGCGGCTCTTGCGTATTTTCCGATAAGCAGTGCGGCAACTGAGGGGTCATCAATATTTTTCATAATGCCGTGGATAACGGTCTGCTGGATAGATGTAACATTGGTGATATACTCGCAGGCCTCGCTTGTTCTGTTCATCTGGATAAGTCCGAGAATAACGTGGAGCTTGTTGATGAAATCGTGATTGTTTGCACGCATTGATTCAACCAGATATTTTACTCCCGAAAGGTCCTCCATAAGCTTTGTGAACTCTGTGCGGTCACGGAGAATACAAAGTCCCCCTGTCACATTATCCTGTTCGGTTATGGGGATAAGGTCGGCTAAAATGTCCGAACCGCCGTCTGAATGGAGAGACAGGCCGAGACTTTTTTCACCCTGTGACATCATCTTATCAAGCTGAATTTCGGGGATCACATCGGAAACATTCGTCAGTTTCTTATCATCGTCGATCCCAAGCATATTTTTTGCGGCGCAGTTAATGTAAATAATGCCGCCGTCATTGCCAAACGCAAGGACACCCTCTTCAAGGGATTCAAGAACATTGTCACGGACGGTGAACATTGCGCTGAAAATGTCAGGCTCATAGCCCTTCAAAATCCGCTTTATCCTGTCGGAAAGTTTTCTTGAAAGAGCGGCGGCAAGGGTTATTACCGCTGCGGCGCATACTATATGTATTATGATTATGCTGATAACGGTCTTGTGGATATTCTGAGTGAGCATAACTGCGAGGACAAAGCCCGCATATTTTCCATCATTATCGTATATAGCGGCATATGCACGGCGCTGTGCTCCCGAAGGGCCTATATCCGAGGTCACATAAAATATGTCGCTGTCAGTGAAATCGGGGACAGTGCCGTCATACTGCGTGCCGATTAGCTCGTGGTTGGTGTGATAGATACGTTCGTTATCAAGAGCGATGACTGAAATAACGTCAATATTTGTAAGGGAGCTTTTCAGCGAGTCAAGATATGTCCCAACCATATTATCATCACTTGCGGCATTGGGTGTCAGCCTTTCCCTTATTATCTGTGACTGCGCCACCGCCTGAGCGATGTTTTCAAGGTTCTGATCAAGCCGCTTTTTGTCGGTGTCGATACTTACAAATATGCTTATTATTGATATGAGCACGGTCATAACGGTGACAAGGATAAGCTGTGTATCAAGAATTTCCCGCTGGATACTGCCCGCAGACCGCCTCTGATGAGACATTTTTTTCAAATTTCCGCACCCCTTTTGCATTAATGTAATTATTATAACATAAAAAAGGTGTTTTGAAAAGGGCAAGTGGAAAATAATATGACTTTTGAAAGTAATGAAAACGGCAGTGAATAATTAAAAATCGTCCAATTAAAGCCATTTAGACACATTTTCTTTTTTAACTTTTTTTAATGGTGTATCCATTAAATGCGCAGATTAGTTTTGTATGATTGATTTTATAGTGCCTTGGATTTATAATATAATCAACAAAGATTGAAAGGATAGATTAAACAATGAATACTTTTGCAAGCCTTATGGAAATGATGATGGTCGTATGTTTCGGAATCTCATGGCCCCTTAACATAATAAAGGCGTGGAGATCACGCTCCGCCAAGGGCATCAGTCTCCCCTTCTACTTCTTCATCTGGATCGGTTATGTTTTTGCTTTTGTCGGCAAGTTCGTTCTTATCCACGCAAATGCTCCTCAGCCTTGGTACGAGACAGTTCACTGGTATGTAATGTTCTTCTATGTTCTTAACATTGCAATGGTAACAACAGGAATTGCAATCTACTTCAGAAACAGAATGCTCGACAAGAAGTCAACAGCTGTTAAGCTTGCACCCGTTACTGAATAATCAATCACACAAACTTCAAGGTCATTTTCAAGGAGGATATCATTATGGAAAACGCTGTAAAAAAGTCTTATATCTCTAATGTTGGAAACGGAAGAGTTACATTCATCGGCAATGACAGCACCGCAGCTGCAATGGCTTCTATCTCTCAGGTTTATGAAAGAGAAGCTGAGGAATATATGGAGCTCAACGATATCGCTGAGAAAAACCTGGAAGAAAACGGCGTTGTAATTATGGGTTCTACCTTTGCAAAGGAAATGCCCGTAGGCGAGCTCGTTCAGTCCTTCGAGCTTGATTACAATGTTTACAACCGCAGCTTCACAGACCTTTCAATAGCTGATGCAAAGGAACTTTTCGCAGCCTGTGCTCAGACTCTTGAGCCTGCAAAGATCATTCTCCAGCTTGGTGAGACCGATCTTGAAAGAGGTTTCAAGTCCGTTCCCGAGCTTATCAAGGAGTACACCGCTCTTGTTAAGGACATCAAGAAGAGAAACCGTTTCAGCGACGTTGTAATTGTTTCCGTATGCGAGAATGCAAACGGCATTCAGCCCGCAGAGTTCAATGCTCAGCTTGAAAAAATGGCTGACGAGCTTGGCTGCAAGTACGCTGACATCACAGAAGCTGCAAAGGACAATATGCCCTCCGTTAAGGCATTCAGCCTTCTCAGAAGATTTATGAGAAACGACATTTCGTTCTGCGAAGCTATGACAATGGTTGAATATTGATCTAAATTTAGCTCTCCCCTGTTTTATATAAACATAAAGCCCGCAGTTGTCAGAAGCTGCGGGCTTTATGTTGTTATGTTATCTTATAAAGTTCGTGCGTGAGAAACTTTCGTGAACGGGATAATCCAATCTGTCGGCGGTGTGCTTTATGAGCCATGCCATATTCTGTCCAAGAGTTCTCATTGTCTGTAGTCCCTCGGCATCTTTTCTCACATCATCGGGACATTGACCGTGAACTTGATTCCAGTACTGCGAACCGACAACATTCATATTGCAGATGGTGAAGTATTTGTTCAGCCTGTCAAATGCTGCACTTGCCCCTCCCCTGCGGCAGGAAACAACGGCAGCTGCGGCTTTCCCCGCAAGCTTTTTTGAATATGTGTAGAACAGTCTGTCAAGAAAGCAGCATATCTGTCCCGAGGGTCCTGCATAATAAACAGGTGAGCCTACCACAATACCGTCAAACTCATCAAGACGTGGACCAAGCTCGTTTACACCGTCATCGAATACGCATTTGCCCGTCTCGAAGCATTTACGACAGGCAATACAGCCAGCAATGGGCTTTTTGCCTATCCAGACCATTTCGGTCTCAACGCCATTGGCGTTGAGTGCTCCCGCTACCTCGGAAAGCGCTGTGAATGTGCAGCCCTCTGCGTTGGGGCTGCCGTTGATAAGAACTACCTTGCTCATAAAATCTATCCTTTCATAGCTTCAAGCGGAAGTATCCCGAATTTTGGGGTACTTCCGCTTGATTTATTATTTTAACTTCAATATCAGAGAAGTGATGCTGCGTCCTCGGCAATAAGCTCGGGTGTAAGGCGGTTTTCCTTCATAACGTCAGCCGCATTGTATCTGTCAAGGAACGCCTTTTTAAGACCATAGTTCAGAACCTTTACATCGGAGCTGCCGTAGAAGCGTGCTATCTTCTCACCGAAGCCGCCGTCAAGAACGCCGTCCTCGAGAGTGATAACAACGGAATGGTCAGCCTTGAGGCTTTCAAGCATTTCGGTATCGATGCCGGTTATATAATAAGGATTGATGAGAGTGGGCTTTACGCCTGTTCTGCTCTCAATTTCCTTTGCAGCCTGCTCACCGAGGCCGTAGAACGAACCGAGGGCAATTATAGCGACCTTATTGCCCTTTTGTGTCATCTCATAGACATTAAGCTTGCTGAAATCCTTTGTGACCTTTTTGCCGTCGGAAACCACAGCTGCGGGAACTCTTACGGCAACGGGGTGCTCATTCTGCTCTATTGCCCAGTCAAGAGCGGCGATATACTCCTCTTTGGTGTAGGGAGCGATGTAAACGAGATTGGGAATATTTGACATCATAGGGATATCGTAAATTCCGAGATGAGTTACATCGTTCATACCGTAGACGGAAGCTGCGAAAACCGCTATGGCAACAGGATTGTTATTTATGCAGATATCCTGTGAGAGCTGGTCATAAGTACGCTGGATAAAGGTGCTGTAAACACCATAGAAAGGCTTGCCGCCGTTCTTTGCGATGCCCGATGCCATTGCGGCAGCCTGCTCCTCGGCAATTCCAACGTCGATAAACTGCTTGCCTGCTTCTTTTCTCTTGTCGGCTGTAAAGCCGAATACTGCGGGGGTTGCGGAGGTTATTGCGCAGACCTTGTTATCGGACTTTATCTTGTCCATAACGAGCTTGCCTGTGATAGTGCCGTAATCCTCGCCGCTGAAATTAACTGTTGACTTGCCCGTTTCAGGGTCAAAGGGCATACACCAGTGCCACTGCTCCTTGTTCTTCTCAGCAGGCTCATAGCCCATTCCCTTTTCGGTAACAATATGCACCGCAACGGGCTTCTTGCTGTCCTTTACGCTTTCAAAGGCGGAGATAAGGGCTGTTACGTCATTGCCATTGCCCACATAAACATAATCAAGACCCATTGCCTTGAAGAGGTTGCATTCAGCCTTGCCGTCGGTTTCTCTCAGGAGCTTCAAATTCTTATACATACCGCCGTGATTTTCGGCAATGGACATATCATTGTCGTTTATCACAATGATAAAATTGCTGTCCATTTCGCCTGCAAAATCAAGTCCTTCAAGGGCTTCACCGCCGCTGAGTGAGCCGTCGCCTATAACTGCGATAACATTTCCGCTCTCGCCTTTCAGATCTCTTGCCTTTGCAAGACCGGAAGCAAGGCTTATAGATGTAGAGGTATGACCGATATTGAAGAAGTCGTGTTCGCTTTCCTCGGGATTGCTGTAACCCGAAACATCGTCAAAATGCTCCTCATAGAGATAAGCGTCCTTTCTGCCTGTGAGCATCTTATGGCAGTAGCTCTGGTGGGAAACATCGTAAACTATCTTATCAACGGGCGAGTTGAAAACATAGTGAAGGGCTATCGTAGCTTCGACCATACCGAAATTAGGTCCGAAATGTCCGCCGTGCTTGCTGAGTCTGAAAAGGAGCGCCTTTCTCATTTCTGCGGCAAGAGCTTTCAGCTCCTCGGTATTCAGCTTTTTTACATCGTCAGGGGTGTTTAGCTCAATTTTTCTTCACGCATTGTTTCTACTACTTTGATTTTGAATTCAGGTG
>CAMBJF010000065.1 GCA_945867875.1 uncultured Ruminococcus sp.
AATAAGCGGTGTGCTGTGAAAAATAACAGTGAAAGGCGGAATTGTTATGGCAATTGATTATAAGGAAATAGGTAAAAGAATGGCTGCGAGAAGGAAAGAACTTGGATTAAAACAATATCAGCTCTGCGAAATGATAGATGTAAATTATAAATATGTATCAAACCTTGAAACAGGGCGGTCAGCTCCCAGTCTTGAAGTGATAATGAAGCTTTGCGGGGCACTTGACACGACTCCCGATTATTTTCTGCTTGGTACTGATTCGGACGGAATGCTCACTGGTAAAGAGCTTGCTGACAAAATTGGCAGGCTTGATGAAAAAAATAAAAAAATCATAAGTGGAATACTTGATGTTCTTATCAGCAATTCATAAAATATTAAAATTCTCAAACGTTTAACCCCGCTTGAACCTCTGAAATCATTCAAATGTTTTGTTAACGTTTACATACTAAACGTTTGAAAAAAACGATAATGCATTAAAATTCACTATTTATCATAAAATAAATATTAAATTTTATAAACCCCTTGCCAAAACTATATAAAAATGCTATAATGTACCTTGAAATGTATATGCATTATACATAAACGAAAGCAAAATTTAAAAGGAGTGTTTATCTTAATGAATTACGGACATTTTGACCTTAAAAACAAAGAGTACGTGATCACCCGCCCCGATACCCCTATGCCTTGGGCTAACTACCTTGGCGATCCCGAGTACGGTGCGATCATTTCCAACAACGCAGGCGGCTACAGCTTCGTAAAGTCCGGTGCAAACGGAAGAATTATCCGTTACCGCTTCAACTCTGTTGCTGTTGACCAGCCCGGCAGATACATCTACCTCAAGGACGGCGAAACAGGCGATTACTGGTCTGCTTCATGGTCTCCCGTTTGCAAGCCCCTTGACGAGTACAAGAGCGAGTGCCGCCACGGTACTGCTTACACCGTTATCACCTCTGAGTACAAGAACATCAAGACTGAGACTACTTACTACGTTCCCAGAAATGCTCTTTACGAGGTTTGGGCTTCCAAGATCACCAATAACGACACCAAGCCCAGAAAGCTTTCCGTAACAGGTTACTGCGAATTTGTTAACGACAACAACTATGAGCAGGATCAGGTAAACCTCCAGTACACACTGTTCATCACTCGCACCTACTTCAAGGGCAACTTCATTCTCCAGAAGCAGAATGAAATTTTCAAGAACCCTAACAATGAGCGTTTCCTCGGCGTTGCAAAGGCTGACGTTTCTGCATACTGCGGTGACAGAGATTCCTTCGTAGGCGCATACAGAGGCTATGCTAACCCCAAGGGCATCGAAGAGGGTCTTAAGGGCGAGCTCAACTACAACACCAACTCCTGCGGCGCACTCCAGAGCGATATCGTTCTCCAGCCCGGCGAAACCAAGGAGATCATCTATGTTCTCGGTCAGAGACCCGAGGCTGTTGCTGCTGAGATAATCGCAAAATATCAGAAGGACGGCGTTGTTGAGGCAGAGCTTGCAGAGCTCAAGGAATTCTGGCACACCAAGCTCGGCAACTTCGAGGTTGATACTCCCGATGCCGACTTCAACAATATGGTAAACGTTTGGAATGCATACAACTGCTTCATCACATTCATCTGGTCAAGAGCTGCATCCTTCCAGTACTGCGGTCTGAGAAATGGTTTCGGCTACAGAGATACTGTTCAGGATATCCAGGGTATTATCCACCTTGCTCCTGAAATGGCTAAGAAGCAGATCGTATTTATGCTTTCCGCTCAGGTAACAAACGGCGCAGGTCTGCCCCTCGTTAAGTATGACCACAAGGCTGGTCAGGAAAATCACCCCGATGAGAATGACCCCAACACAGCTTATGCAAAGGAAACAGGACACCCCTCTTATCGTGCAGATGATGCTCTCTGGCTTTTCCCCACAATCTACAAGTACATTTCCGAGAGCGGCGATGTAAACTTCCTCGATGAAGAGATTCTTTACGCTAATGACGGCGAAAAGGGCACTGTTTACGATCACCTTAAGAGAGCTATTATGTTCTCTATGAACAACCTCGGCAACCACGGTATGCCCGCAGGTCTCCACGCTGACTGGAACGACTGCCTGAGACTGGGCAAGAAGGGTGAGTCTACATTCGTTGCATTCCAGCTCGTTTATGCAGTAAAGATCCTCAGAAGCTATGCAGAGCTCAAGAATGACGCTGAGTACATCAAGTACCTCGATGAAGTAAAGGCTAAGCTCGATACTATCCTCGCAGCTTGCTGGAACGAGGACAGATGGATAAGAGGCTACAAGGAGGACGGCGCAGTTATCGGTCAGAGAACCGATCCCGAGGCTAATATGTGGCTCAATCCTCAGTCTTGGTCTGTTATTTCCGGCTTTGCAAGCAAGGAGCAGGCTGAAAAGGCTATGGACAACGTTGAGAGAGAGCTCAACACTCCTTACGGTGCAATGGTTATGTATCCACCTTATGTTGAGCACGGCTTTGACGGCGCTCTTATGCAGTGCTTCAACAAGTGCACAAAGGAAAATGCAGGTATCTTCTCTCAGCCACAGGGCTGGCTGATACTCGCTGAGTCCCTTATGGGTCACGGCAACCGTGCATACAAGTACTGGAAGGAAGCTGCTCCCGCAACATACAATGACAATGCAGAGCACAGATGCCTCGAGCCTTACGTTTACGGTCAGTTTGTAGAGGGCAAGGACAGCCCCTATGCAGGACGTGCACACGTACATTGGCTCACCGGTACAGCTTCCACCGTTATGGTTGGTACAGTTGAGGGTATCCTCGGTATGAGGCCCGATGCTGCAGGTCTTAAGGTTGATCCTTCCATCTCTTCCGAGTGGGGCAGCTACAAGATCAACAAGACATTCAGAGGCAAGAAGCTCCATATGACATTCAACAACCCCGATCACGTTGAAAGCGGAGTTAAGGAGATCGTCCTCAACGGCGAAAAACTCCCCTCCAACTACATTCCTGCTGACAAGCTCAAGGACGTTAACGAGATCGTTGTAACCCTCGGCAAGTAATTTTCACCCATATAATGCAAAATGCCGTCCTCACACGAGGGCGGCATTTTTTATAATATTTGTTTTCCGAAGGTGCACCGAATAGGCGTGCCTTTTTTTGTGCATACGGATAAGATATATCCGTCCTGCTCGTAAACGCAAAAATCAAGCTGTGGCTTATCGCTTTTCAGCACGCTGTTATCAATAGCAAATGACACGTTTTTCATATCGGCAATGCCCTTGCCTGTGTATTTCCCGTAGGCTTCCTTCAACGTCCACAAAATGAAAAAGTATCGGTCTTTATCACGGCAGGGGAGAGTGCTGAACCATTCAGCTTCACTTTCGGTAAACACTCGGCTGACAATATTGGGGCGGTATCCACGTATCTTTTCACAGTCAATGCCGCACTCCTCCGGACTTATCATACAGCAGCAAAGTCCTTCGCAATGGGATATGCTGAAATGACAGCCGTCGATATATGGTTTGCCGTTTTCCTGTTTTTTTATGTCACTTTCGGATATTACTCTGCCGTATGTCTGCAAGAGCATTTCGCTGAGAAGCTTTATACCTGCATCGTGCTGAACTTGGCACTTGTTTTCACTGTCATTGATGTAACGAAAATCTATCATAAATTTACCTATAAAAAAAGGGTGCCGAAGCACCCGATTTTTTGTTTTATCAGAATACAACAGAAGCGAGAACGATTGCCTTGCCTGCGTTGCCCTGCATCTTAACATCACCGTCAACGATAGCAGAGGAGATAGCTTTTTTGCCTGCGAGAACAGCAGCAAAAGCATCAGCATCAGCATCAATCTCAATGTCAGCACCTCTGTAATCGAAAGGCTCAACAACAGCAATTCCGTTTGCAACGAGAATATAGAGGATACCCTCAACGGAACCGTTAAGCTTTACCTGAGCAGCGATACGGGCATCAACAGGAGCCTTTGCCTTGGAAACCTTTGTCTTAAAGCTGTCAACGATAGCTTCATATGTAAGTACATCGTTCTTTACAACAGCAGCGGACTGCACTTCAGCAGCTTTCTTAACATTTTTTGCCATTAGAATTTCCTCCTAAAAAAATATGTAAACAACATCTTCAGCATAGAATTTTCATATATTAATTATAATATCTTTGCACGAATATGTCAATAGCACTGTGTAAAATTCGGCGTTTATCACAACGAAGTAAAAAAAAACAAGCCAAAACGGTCATTTTGACTAAACATATATAATAGGGGAAATCCACGCAGGCAAGGGAATAAAAAAGCATCGGTATGCTTGAAACATACCGATGCATTGAAGCTTTTCTTATTCCTTTACACCGCCGAGTGCAACGCCTTCAACAATGAACTTGGAGAAGATGAAGTAAACAATAACAACAGGAATGATGGAAAGCATGATTGCGGAGTAGTTTGCACCGAAATCGTTGAGCTTATCATTGGAGATGATTGTGTTTACCATCATAGGAAGTGTGAGCTGTGACTTTTCTCTGGAAATGAGGATCATAGAAGGTGTGTAGTAGTTGTTCCAGTTAGCAACGAAAGCGAAGATAGCCTGAACTGCGAATGCGGGCTTCATCATAGGAATACCGATGGTGAAGAATGTTCTGTATTCGCCGCAGCCGTCGATTCGTGCAGCTTCGACAATTTCCAGAGGGAATGATGATTTCATATACTGTCGCATAAAGAACACAACTGCGGGAGCAGCGATTGCGGGGATTATCAGAGGTATGTAGCTGTCGGTAAGTCCGAGTCTGCTCATAAACTGATAGAAACCAACTGATGTTACCTGTACGGGGATCATCATAACCGCAAGGATAATTGTGTATGCGATGTTCTTGAGTTTGAAATCATAAACAACAAGACCGTAAGCAGTCATACCTGAGAAAAGAACAGTGAGAATGGTTGTGGAGAAAGCAATGATACCACTGTTTCTGTAACCGATGAATGCGTCGTACTGGATCTTGTTTGTAGCGGACCAGTCCATCAGAGTTCCGATATTATTGAAAAGATTAAGACCGGGAATGAGTGAGATACCGTGACCGCTGATATCAACTGATGTTCTTGTAGCGTTAACAACAAGAATGTAAATAGGCAGCAAGCTGATGATCGCAAGAAGGATCATTATAATGGTAACAATGGTCGTTCTTATTTTTATCATCTGCGAGTTGCTGTGTGTACCTGCCATCTGAGTGCTCATTTATTACAGACCTCCCAACTTGTTCTTCAGAGCCTTGGAGCCACGCTTAGCCTTTGGTGTGGTGTCCTTGTCTCTGTTGACAGCAAAGCATATTGAGCCGAGGATAGCTGTGATGATGAAGAGGACAACCGAAGCCGAAGCGGAATATCCGTAGTTAGGCTTGATGTTATGGAAGTGGTTGTAGATAAATACTGCGATAGTCTCAGTGAACTTGTTCTGTGTGGTACCGACATTGTAGAGGTAAGGAATATCAAACATCTGGAGACCACCGATCATTGATGTAACCATTGTGTAAAGCATAATGGGCTTTAACAGGGGAATGGTTATCTGGAAGAACTGCTGTCTGGGTGTAGCACCGTCGATGTTAGCAGCTTCGAAGAGAGAAGGATTGATTCCCATAATACCGGACATAAGCATAATGGTGGTATTACCGAACCACATCCAGGTCTGGATTATCATAATAAGAACACGTGACTGAGTTTTGCCGCTTACAAAAGGAACAGTATCGTGACCTGCCTTTAAGAGCATTGAGTTGATAGCGCCGAACTGTGAATCTGAGAAGAGCATTACAAACAGAGCTGCAACTGACGCCGCCGTAATGATATTTGGCATATACATTACAATTTTAAAGAATCCCTTACCTTTGACCTTCAGATAAGCGTCAGTAAACCAGGCTGCAAGCAGCAGAGATATGATGATCTGAGGTATGAAGTTACCAAACCAAAGAATAAGAGTATTGCCCATTACTCGGAAAAAGTCATTCTTAATAGCAGTTGCCTGACGTGTTTCTTTGTAGATAACATTTCCTGCATCATCAGTTGTCTTGCCCTGTCCGAACAGAATGGCTTTGAAGTTATCAAGTCCAACAGTTTCGAGGACTACCGAGCCTGTGTCTGTTGTACTTTTCTGAGTACTTAGGTAAAATGTATTGAATAGTGGGTAAACCTGAAAAAACGCATATACTATAAAGAATGGCAGAATAAAAAGGTAACCATACTTTGCATAGCTGATAGAGCGAATTTTCCTGCTTGAGCTTGAAACCATAAAAATTCTCCCCTCGAAATATAAGCTTATTTATATCTATGGGGCAGACAAATCAATGTCTGCCCCACGACATAAACTAATTAGATTTTAGACCTTGCGATATTACTCAAAGTTGGAGTAGTCGAGGTCAGGGAGCTGAGCAGCAACAGTATCAACGAATGCATCAATAGTAGCATCAACGTCAGCATAGTTGCCCTGGCAGTAACCTGTAACAGCGTCGTTGAATGCCTGCTTGATTACAGAGTCATAAGGAGTGATACCGCCAGCCATATTGATGTTCTCAGCAACAACGTTAAGTGTCTCGAACTGGTTCTGTCCGCCGAGAACGCCTACGCCTGTGTAAGAACCGTTAGCAAGAACTGCTTCCATAGCCTTCTGGTTGGAAACGTACTCGCCCTTGGACTCAGAGTAAGCCTGAGCAGTTTCAGCGTTTGTAGTGAAGAAGGAGATGAATTCCTTAGCAAGCTCGGGGTTGTTGCATCTTGTAGCAACAGTTGCCCAAGTACCGCCCCAGTAGAAGGGCTGAGGTCCAACTACGACCTTCCACTTGCCGTATGTAGCGCCGCCTTCGCCGCCTGCAGCCTGAGTGAGGATAGAATCACCGAAGCCCCATGTGGATACGAAGTAACCCATTGTAGAATCGGTCTGACCAGCAGCATACCAGTCAGTGTTCCACTGAGCGAGATCCTTGATTACGTAGCCGTTATCATACATTGTCTTAGCGAGGTCAATGTACTTCTTGCACTCGTCATCGAGCTGAAGCTTGTTGTCTGCAACCCAAGGATTGGTTCTTGCAGCGGAGAATACCTGCCATACACCAGAGAGTGTGGAAGTAAGAGCAGTTTCGCCGTTGGAAGCGTCCTTAACCTTAGCAGCTGTATCCATGAACTTGTCCCAATCGGAAACGAGAGCCTGGAAATCATCAGGAGTTGTTACGCCGAGGTACTTCTCAGCGAGGTCAGCTCTGTAGCAGAATCCGCCTGCTGCAGCCTGCCAGGAAAGACCCTTCTGTACGCCGCTGGAAGACTTACCGATCTCAACGGTGTAGTCATAAAGGTCAGCGTAGTCAGCATCGGTGAAACCAATGTTGGAAAGGGGCTGTGTAGCGTTATCATCATTGATGTACTTGAGAGCCCAGTCAGCCTCAACGAACATAATATCAGCATCGTTGTTAGCGTCTGCGAGGTATGCATCGTAGTTCTCAGCAGCCTCACCACCGCCGCATCCGAAGCTCTTTACGTTGAACTCATCAGCAGTGTGACCGGTCTTCTCGCAGAAAAGCTTGAGCATAGGATCGATATCGTCTGTGTTCCAGCAAAGAACAGTGAGCTTGTCAGCTGCTGCGGAATCGCCCTCAGCTGCTGCTGCCTCTGTTTCACCTTCAGCTGCTGCTTCAGTCTCGCCCTCAGCTGCTGCAGTGGTCTCGCCCTCAGCTGCAGGAGCCTGAGTATCTGTTGTTGTCTCAGTGCTGCCGCCGCAAGCTGCGAATACAGAACCTGCCATTACTACAGATGAGATCATAGCAATAGTCTTCTTTAAATTCTTCATTTGATTTTCCTCCTTAAAAATATATTATATTTTCTCTGTGGAAAATATAATAGCGTTTTAGGTTATCGGTTCAAATTTTTGACCGATGCTCCTTCAAGCAGACTTCCTTTGACCGACACAGGTGCCGAATCATTGGTTATCTCCTTGTTGATCAGTGCAATGAGTCTTTTCGCCGCCTCAGCCCCAAGTCTTTCAGTATCCTGTCGGATCGTTGTGAGCTTTGGCCTCAGGACCTGTGACAGCACGATACCATCGTAACCTGCAATGGAAATGTCCTCCGGAACAGACAGCCCCAGCTCCTCCAATGCGTTTATCGCTCCGATTGCTGCAAAATCGTCCGGGAGGATAATGCACGTAGGTCTATCGCTGCAAGATAAGACCTGTTTTACGAGAAGTTCGGTACATTTGGTATCATGGTAGCGTCCCTGCAAAAGGAACTCGCTCCTGATCTTTATATTCAGGCGAACCAGAGTTTCCTTGAAAGTCCTAAGTCTTATCGAGGTAACATCTGACGAGTCGCCGTAAATATACGCAATTTTTGTATGTCCCTTGCCTGCGATGTATTCCACAAGCTGTCTCATACCTGCTTCGTTGTCAGAGACAACGGAAAGATGATTTTCGGAAATGTGGTCGATGCTTACCATAGGGATATTGCTCTTCATCAGCTCAACAGTTCCCTTGTCAACGAAATCGTCCACGCTCACGATAAGCACTCCGTCAACATTTCTGTACATACAGTGCTCATAGGGCGTCATTTTTCTTTCGCCGATATTGCCACTGATAAAGGTGATATCGTAGCCTGCGGACTCGACTTCTTTTTTGAAGCTGTCCAGGACAGAGGCGAAATAGTTCTGGGTGAGACCGCTGTTGGTCTGCTCCGAGAAAAGGACTCCGATGTTATATGTACGGTTTGTTTTGAGAGCACGTGCCTGAGAATTAGGGAAATACCCCATCTTTTTTGCTGTTTCCTGAACGGTCAGCTTTGTGGTTTCACTCACATCTTTGTGATCGTTGAGCGCCTTGCTGACTGTTGCAATGGAAACTCCGCAGGCTGCCGCAATATCTTTGATTGAAACCATTATTAGGATACTCCAAATCTTAGTCGTTAATATCAATGAAGTTCAAACTCTTTAAACGTTTTCGCTTCATTGATATTAATATACAACTGTTTAACGAAAAAGTCAATGGTTTTAGTCAATTACGAGTAAAAAATAGGCTTTTTGCACAATTGGCAATATATGATTTTCAGCATTTTAACATACAATTTTCACATTTTAAAACGTTGGTTTCAAATTTTATGTCAAATAATGCTGAAAAACTTTCGTAAGTTAGAATAATTATTATGCAGTTTAAAGTACAAATGCCTTAAACGGTTTCAAGTTTTACTCAACCACTCTGTAATTGTCGGAAGCGTTCTCTTTTGTGGCATATTCAGAGACATTCAGCACTTCAACTTTCAGAGATTTTGTGCCCATATTTATTTCTATTATATCGCCGACCTTTACATCATAAGATGCTCTTGCGGGCTTGCCGTTTACGATGACCTTTTCAGCATCGCAGGCTTCATTTGCAACAGTTCTGCGCTTTATAAGCCTTGTTACCTTAAGATATTTGTCAAGTCTCATAATTTTTCTCCTTTCCGAATATAATACTAATCTTTAATCAACCTATAGACAAATTCAACAGCTATAACGCAGCCACTCGTCGTCAAGCTCCCTTGCCGGGCGCAAAGCCCGCCTGCGGTCGCTTTCCTAGATTGGTAGCGTTCTATCTGCCGTCTTTGTCTACAGAACGATTAAAGATTAGTATAAAAACACGCCGCTGCGGATCACCCGAAGCGGCGCAATATGTTCTCTGACGAGATTACTTAGCGTCAACAGCGTCCTTAAGAGCCTTACCAGCCTTAAAAGCAGGGGACTTTCTTGCAGGAACGATGATCTTTTCCTTAGTTCTGGGGTTGATAGCTTCCTTTTCCTTTTTGTCTCTTACCTCGAAAGTACCGAAGCCTGTGAGCTGAACCTTGTCACCCTCAACGAGAGCGTCTGTAACAGCTGCGATAACAGCATTAAGAGCCTTCTCGGAATCCTTCTTGGAAAGCTCGCTCTTTTCTGCGATTTTAGTGATGAGATCTGCCTTTGTCATTTTTGATTACCTCCGTAAATTTTTTTCAGCGGCAAGTGCCGCAGATCATTGTTTTTTCGCCTTCTGCCAGTAAGCGTCAAGCGTATTTATGTCAAGGGAACGCATATCCTTCCCTTCACAGCGTACAAGGTTTTCCGTCTTTTCAAATCTGTCGGTGAATTTGTCGGTGGCTCTTGTGAGAAGCTCCTCGGCATCATAGCCTTTGAGGCGGACTGCATTGACAGCCGCAAACAGCATATCTCCAAGCTCCTCGGCTTCATTTTCGGGAGTTTTTGCGGTTCTTACCTCTGCAATCTCGCTTTCAAGAGATTCAAGTGCAGCTTCCGCATCGGGGAAGTCAAGTCCCGCTCTCTGAGCACGCTTGCCTATCTTCTGGGCACGCATAAGTGCGGGGAGGGCTGTGCATACGCTCCGCAGTGTCTCGGTGTATGTCTCCTGACCCTTGGTCTGCTGCTTGATGTCGTTCCAGTTTTTGAGAACTTCGCCGCTGTCTGCAACGGTAACGTCTCCGAAAACGTGGGGGTGTCTGATGATAAGCTTTTGGCACACATCATTTACCGAGTCGGCAAATGCAAAATTGCCCTTTTCCTCTTCAATGCGTGCGTGGAAAACCACCTGTAAAAGAACGTCTCCCAGCTCTTCCTTCATAAGCTCGCTGTCGTCAAGGTCAATTGCCTCGCAGACTTCGTAGACTTCTTCAAGAAAATCCTTGCGGATAGACTTATGATCCTGTTCCCTGTCCCATGGGCAGCCGTTTTCGGAACGGAGTATCTCCATTATCCTGAGCAGGTCGTTTATATCATATCTTTCCTTGAACTGAAAATCCAAATCAACATCTTCTTTCCGCTGTGGGAGATTTTCGGGTGCAGAACCTTTGATTTAAAGCCCTGCAAAAGCCGTCATTTAATATATTAACCGATAAATCCAAATAATTCAAGTGGGTTTTTGAATTTTTTTAAGAAATCAGCATTTTTAACGTACTTTTTGTGATTATACCCGTGAAATATGTACTTAATATGTAAATTATGCCGCCGAAAAGGCAGGCGGAAAGGGTGGAAACGACATTACTTCCATAATTTGACAGCTTGTTGTAAACTAAAAATGCCCCCGCTCCGCAGAGCATTCCGCAGGAAAATATTTTCAAAAATACCTTTCCGAAGCCTTGGATATCAAAGTTCGCATATTTTTTCAGCATAACAAGGGAAGCAATGCATATGAAAATGTAGCACACAAGTGTGGATATTGCCGCACCGGTAACGCCGA
>CAMBJF010000066.1 GCA_945867875.1 uncultured Ruminococcus sp.
CACACTGCATATCGTCGGCAGCGTCAGATGTGTATAAGAGACAGTGTTTACTGTACCCTCTTTACGGAAAGTAAGAGGGATATTTTTATCAATGCCTCCGAAAATGGAGGAAAAATTATGAAAAACTTAAAGCTTATCCTTGCAGCAATGACTGCACTCTGCGTAATGACAGCCTGCGGCGGAAACACCGACAGCACTGCTGACACATCTGCCGAGACAGCTTCCGAAACAGTTCAGGCTGAGGAGACTCAGGCTTCCGAGGAAACATCTGCTGAGGAAACAACTGAAGAAGCAACCGAGGAAGATTCATCTTCTGAAGAAAATTCATCTTCCGAGGAAGATGCCGAGGACGATGAGAACTACAACACAGGCGATGCTTCTCTCGACAACGTAAGAAATCAGGACGAGATCGGCGAGAACGAGCTTCTCGCAGTAAGCTTCGGCACAAGCTTCAACGACAGCCGCCGTCTTACTATCGGCGCTATTGAGAATGATCTTGAGACTGCATTCCCCGACTATTCCGTAAGAAGAGGCTTTACCGCAAACATCGTTATCGACCACGTTCAGAGACGTGACGGCATTCTCATTGATGACCTCAATGCCGCTCTCCGGCGTGCTGCTGACAACGGCGTTAAGAACCTCGTTATCCAGCCCACACACCTTATGAACGGTCTTGAGTATGATGAGATCGTTGATACTGCTGCAAATTACTCCGATGCATTTGACAAGGTAGTATTCGGCGCACCTCTTCTCACAAGCGATGATGACTTTGACCGAGTTGCAAAGGCTATCACCGACTGGACATCTGAGTATGATGACGGCGAGACCGCTATCTGCTTTATGGGTCACGGCACAGAGGCTGACTCCAACTCCGTATATTCCAAGATGCAGGATACTCTCACAAATATGGGCTTTGCAAACTACTATGTAGGCACTGTTGAAGCCGCTCCCAGCCTTGATGATGTTCTTGCAAAGGTCAAGGAGGGCAATTACAAGAGAGTTGTTCTCGAACCCCTTATGGTAGTTGCAGGCGACCACGCCAACAACGATATGGCAGGCGACGAGGACGGTTCCTGGAAAACTACATTTGAAAACGAAGGCTATGAGGTGGTATGCCTGCTGAGAGGTCTCGGCGAGAACGAGGCTATCAGACAGATCTATGTTGACCACGCTCAGGCTGCAATAGATTCCCTCAATTCATAATTTGAAAATTATAGTTTAAGCAAGGCCTCTCTCCGTGTTTCACGGGGGGAGACTGTTTATAATATCAAGTATTTGATCAAAGGAGACCCATAAAATGAAAAACAAAGCTTCATTGTCAATAATTCTTGCGTCATTTATGTTGCTTGCAGGCTGCGGAACTACTGCCGATACAAGTAATGCTTCCGATACATCTGCATCTTCCGAAACAGCTTCCGAGACTTCCGCCGAGACTGTTTCCGAAAGCAGCAATGCCGTTGCGGACGGTGCCGAGACCATTCCCGACAGCCTTGTTATCCCCGAGGATATGACCCCTGTTTATGCCGACAGCTTAAATGACGGCGAGTACAGCATCACTGTGGATTCAAGCTCCTCAATGTTCACCGTCACCGACTGCACCCTTACCGTTGCCGACGGAAAAATGACCGCACAAATGACAATGGGCGGCACTGGATATCTTTATGTTTTTATGGGCAAGGGCGAAAATGCCACGGAGGACGGCTATATCCCCTTTGAGGAAAATTCCGACGGAACACATTCCTTTACCGTTCCCGTTGAGGGCCTCGATATGGGCATCGACTGCGCCGCATTCAGCAGGAAAAAGGAAAAGTGGTACGACCGCACCCTGCTTTTCCGTGCCGACTCCCTCCCCGCAGAAGCATTTGCCGAGGGTACATTCAACACAGCCGAAAGCCTTGGTCTTGCTGATGGCGTTTACACCGCAGAAGTCACCTTAAACGGCGGTTCGGGCAGAGCAAGCGTTATGTCTCCCGCAAAAATAACCGTGGAAAACGGCACAGCTACTGCGGAAATTGAATGGAGCAGCTCCAAGTATGACAGTATGACCGTTGGCGGCGACAAATATTCCCCCGTGAACACCGAGGGCAATTCCGTTTTTGTTATCCCCGTAACAGGCTTTGACTACAAAATGCCCATATCTGCGACCACATCAGCAATGAGCACCCCTCACGACATCGAGTACACACTTTTCTTTGACTCCACAACCCTTGCCGCAGAATGAGGAAAGCGTATATTTTTCTGCCCCTGATATTTTGTCTTGCGGCTCTCACAGCCTGCGGAAATACATCTGACAACGGGGCATTCGACCTTGAAAACACCCCCTCGGAGCATATGGAGCTTTTGTATGCGGACCAGTTTTCCGTTGACCGCTATGAAAACGGCATATCTCTTGTGACGGTGGGCGACGGAGAAAAATATCTCCTTGTGCCCGAAAATGAAACGGTGGAGACATCGGTGGACATTACTGTTATAAACACCCCTGTTGACAACATCTACCTTGCGGCATCATCGGCAATGGATCTGTTTTTCGGCATCGGCGCAGATGACAGGATACTTGCCACATCTACCCTTGAACGTGACTGGTCACTGCCCTATGTAAAGCAGGCGATGTCCGACGAGGATATCCTCTATGCGGGAAAATATTCCGCCCCCGATTATGAGCTTATCCTCTCCGAGGGCTGCGGCATCGCCATAGAATCAACGATGATATACCATAAGCCCGAGGTCAAGGAGCAGCTTGAACGCTTCGGCATACCCGTTTTTGTGGAGCGGTCAAGCTATGAATCCCACCCCCTTGGACGGCTGGAATGGGTAAAACTTTACGGACTTATGACGGGCAATGAGGAAGAAGCGGAGAAGCTTTTTTCGGAGCAGTCAGAGCTGCTGCAAAGCGTTTCGCAGAACGGGTCTGCGGGCAAGACGGCAGCATTTTTCTATATCTCTCAAAAGGGCAGCGCAGTTGTCCGAAAGCCCGATGATTATGTTTCAAAAATGATACAGCTTGCAGGCGGTGAATATATTTTCACCTCCGACGACCTGAACACCGAGGAAAATGCCCAGTCCACCACGGATATGCAGTTTGAAGCCTTTTACGCAGCCGCCAAGGACGCAGATGTGCTCATCTACAGCAGCACCATTGACGGCGGCATTGATGATATTTCCGCACTTTTCGAAAAAAACAGTCTTTTTGCAGATTTCAAGGCGGTCAAAACGGGAAATGTGTGGTGCACTGACAAAAATATGTTCCAGCAGACCACCGCGGCGGCGGAAATAATATCAGATCTGAATCTTATTTTCACGGACAATGCGGGAGACGAAACGGAGTTCTTTTACAAACTAAAATAAGTTGGGAGGGAAGTATGATGAAAGGTACAAGGCGTTATGTGACGGGATTTATTATCCTGCTTGTGCTGCTGACGGGCTTTGCGGCGGCAGGGCTGTTCTATGGCAGCGTGAGCTTTTCCCCCGAAACGGTCATAGGCATTCTTTCGGGTGCCGAAAAGGGAACCACAGCTGCAAATATCATACTTTCCATACGTCTCCCCCGTGTCCTTGCAGCAATTATCCTTGGCGGCGGGCTTGCAGTATCGGGATATCTCCTACAGACCTATTTTGCAAACCCCATTGCAGGTCCTTTCGTCCTTGGAATATCATCGGGGGCAAAGCTTGCGGTGGCTATGGCAATGATACTTTTTCTGCAAAACGGCATTTACCTGTCCTCAGCCGCACTTATCGCCGCAGCATTTGCAGGCTCAATGCTGTCAATGGGCTTTATAATCGCCGTGTCCTCACGGATAAAGCGAAGCTCTATGCTTATCGTCAGCGGCGTTATGATAGGATATATCTGCTCGGGCATAACAGACCTTGCGGTGGCTTTTGCGGACGATTCCAACATCGTCAATCTCCACAGCTGGTCAATGGGCAGCTTTTCGGGCATTGACGGGGACGATGTAAAGGCGTTTGCTCCCGTTATCCTCCTGTCCCTCCTTGCGGCATTTCTTATGTCAAAACAGATAAATGCATACCGTCTCGGTGAGGTGTATGCCCAAAGCTCGGGAGTGAACGTAAAGGCGTTCAGACTTGGGCTTATCCTTGTTTCAAGCCTGCTTTCGGCGGCGGTAACGGCTTTTGCGGGGCCTGTTTCCTTTGTGGGCATAGCAGTGCCCCATCTGATAAAAAAGCTTTTCGGCACGGCAGACCCACATATAATAATCCCCGCATCATTCCTTGGCGGAGGGGTGTTCTGCCTGATGTGCGACCTGCCCGCAAGGATACTTTTCGCCCCCACGGAACTGAGCATAAGCTCGGTAACGGCGCTTGTGGGAGCGCCTGTGGTTATTATGATAATGGCGGGACGGCATAACACCGATCACCAATAAAGCAGTGAAAGGAACGGGAATATGGGCGAAAACGGACTGACAGCCGAAAGCCTTGCCGTGGGCTACGGCAGGAACATTCTCATAAGCGGCATTGACATAAGCCTCAGAAAGGGTATGATAATCACCCTTATCGGTCCCAACGGCGCAGGAAAATCCACGATACTCAAAAGCATTTCCCGACAGATATCTCCCCTTGGCGGAGCGGTGTACATCGGTGAAAGGGAGCTTCGGGAATATGACGGCATAAACCTTGCAAAGAAAATGTCACTGATGATGACAGGCCGTGTTGACGCAGAGCTTATGACCTGCGAGCAGGCAGTCTCGGCGGGAAGATATCCATACACAGGGCGGCTTGGCATTCTTTCCCCCGAGGACAGACGGGCTGTGCGGGAGGCTATGGAGCTTACCGATGTGCTGTCCATCGGAGACAGATTTATCTCCCGGATAAGCGACGGTCAGCGGCAGAGAGTGATGCTTGCAAGGGCAATTTGTCAGGAGCCTGAGATACTTGTCCTTGACGAGCCTACCTCATTTCTCGACATACGCCACAAGCTAAAGCTCCTTGACATTCTCCGCAGGCTTGTCCGTGAAAAGAACATCGGCGTTATAATGTCTATGCACGAGCTTGATATGGCTGAACGTATCTCCGACTATGTGATATGTGTGGGCGAAAAGGGCATCGCCGCACAGGGCAGTCCCGAGGAGATATTCTCAAAGGAGCGCATAACATCTCTTTACGGCATTGACAAGGGCAGCTTCGAGGAACGCTTCTGCACCGCCGAGCTTTCTGCGCCCGTTGGTGAGCCGAAAGTATTCGTCATAGCGGGAAATGGCAGTGGCACGTCAGTTTTTCGCAGGCTGCAAAGGCTTGACACCCCGTTTATAACGGGCATTATCCACGAAAATGACCTTGATTTTCCAGCCGCTGCTGCCCTTGCCGCAAGGGTCATATCCGAAAAGCCCTTTGAGATGATATCCGAGGAGCGGGAACAGGAAGCTGTACGGCTCATTGACAGTTGCGAAAGTGTCATATGCCCCCTTGACAGCTTCGGAGCGATAAACGAAGCCAACAGGCGGCTGAAGGAATATGCGGAGCGGACGGGAAAGCATGTCATAAAATAAGACCAAAAAGCGAAAAGACAATTTTTTGTCCTTTTCGCTTTTTTTATGTCGGATTTTTTCTGAAATATGCGTGTCATCTGACATAAGTTCACAGAAATCGCCTTGACATTATACACAAAATGGGATATAATAATTTTAATTATTGTGTTCGGACAAAGGCAGGCATATGTCCTGCCCGATATCGGCTGCCTTTTTATCAGCACCGAATGTCATACCTTATGATAGGGTCAGACGGATTTATACTAATAACCAATAAAACTGCAGACAAAAAATCTTCGCATGATCCATATATGCAAGATCATGCTCGATTTTTTGTACAGTTTTTAATTGGTTCTTAGTATTAGTAAAAAATGTTATGAATGCGCCGAAGCGGAAGTTATACCTGCCGCAAAGGGAAAATATGTTATCATCGGCAGGAATATTAAGGCGCAACGTGTTTCAGGCAGAAGATCGGAGCCGCATAAAGTCAGGCAGGAGGCTTGTTTTATGCACAGTATGCTGTAATTATTTTTCACACCCATAAGGCTCCCGAAGCCAAGAGCACCGTTATGACCCTGTGTCTATGCAGAATGAACGGACAAGGTTACGGATAATTTTCACACCGTCGGATAAATGCAGATGTTTATGATACATCAGTCCCCACAATAACAAAAATGAAAGCCCCGACATTTTCGGGAAAATGCAACTATTTTGAAATGAGGTAAAGAAATTGACTGAAAACCGAAACAACGAAACAGAGCCCACAGTAAACGAGTACGGTGAAAAGATCGCACCCAAGGGCGAAAAGAAGGAAAACACCGCTCCCACCGAAAACAGACGCTACACAAACTATTCCAACAACAAGCGCTACAATAATCAGCGCAGACCTATGCTTCCCCCCAAGGGCGTTTCCCCCGAAAGCTTCGACAGACAGCAGGGAATAACTGCGAACCGCCCTGCACAGAGAACTGAAAATTCGGGAGAGAACCGTCCCTACGAACAGCGCAGACCCTACAAGAACTACAACAGCTACAATAATAACGGCGGCTCAAAGCCCTATTACCAGAACAGAGGCTACAGCCGTCCCTATGACAATAACAGAGGCTATGACCAGAGCAGAAGCTATAATAAGCCCTACAGAGCTCCCGAGCAGGTTTCCGACAAGCCCGCTCCCGATACCTCCGTATTCGAGAAAACTTCCTTTGAAAGAAGCTACGAAAAGCCCTATCAGAGAAATTCCTATGACCGCAGAAACAACCGTGACGACACCAGATATCAGGGCAGCAGATACAGATACAACAATCAGGACAGCCAGAACAATTCTTCCCGGCAGCTTTCCGCTGAAGTGGTTTCGGAAACACCCGAGCTTGATACACGTTTCAGCGCCCACACCAATCACAGAGCCGTAAAGCGCACTCCCCTCAGAATAATCCCTCTCGGCGGTCTTAACGAGATCGGAAAGAATATGACCGTTTTCGAGTGCGGCAACGATATGTTCATCGTGGACTGCGGACTTGCATTCCCCGACAGCGATATGCCCGGCGTTGACCTTGTTATCCCCGATTTCACCTACATTGAGCAGAACATCTCAAAGGTAAGGGGCATCGTCATCACCCACGGTCACGAGGACCACATCGGCTCTCTGGCATATCTTCTGAAAAAGTGCAATATCCCCGTTTATGCAACACGCCTTACTATCGGTCTCATTGAGGGCAAGCTCAAGGAGCACAACCTTATGAGCCAGGCAAAACTCAATGTCGTAACCCCCCGCCAGACCGTAAAAATGGGCTGTATGGCAGTTGAATTCATCAGAGTAAATCACTCTATCCCCGACGCTGTGGGACTTGCTATCCATACCCCCGCAGGCATCGTTATCCACACAGGCGACTTCAAGGTGGACTTCACCCCCATCGAGGGCGGCATTATCGACCTTGCGAGATTCGGCGAGCTTGGAAACAGAGGCGTTCTTGCCCTTATGTCCGACTCCACAAATGCCGAGCGTCCCGGTCATACCGCTTCCGAGCGCACCGTCGGCGCTTCCTTTGAAAAGCTTTTTGCAAAGGCTGAGGGCAAGAGAATAATCATCGCCACCTTTGCGTCAAATATCCACCGCATTCAGCAGATAATCAACAAGGCTGTGAGCAGCGAACGAAAGGTGGCTGTATTCGGCAGAAGTATGCTGAATGTTATCTCCACCGCTATGGAGCTTGGATATCTTTCCGTTCCCGAGGGCGTTATCATAGACCTTGAAACTATGAACAAGTATCCCCCCGAAAAAATAGTCCTCATCACCACAGGCAGTCAGGGCGAGCCTATGTCCGCCCTCACAAGAATGGCGATGAACGAGCACAGGAGCGTTACCATCACTCCTATGGACTATATCATCATCAGCGCAAATCCTATCCCCGGCAACGAGAAATACGTTACCAAGGTGGTAAACGAGCTTCTTAAGGCAGGAGCAGAGGTAATTTACGAGTCAATGTATGATGTCCACGTTTCGGGTCATGCGTGTCAGGAGGAGATAAAGCTCATAATGTCCCTCACCCGTCCCAGATTTTTCATTCCCGTTCACGGCGAGTACAAGCACCTTAAAAAGAGCGCAAACCTTGCCTATGCAATGGGCATTCCCGAAAGCAACGTAATAATCGGCTCTATCGGCGACGTTATCGAGACAGACGGCACTACTATCGGCATCACAGGCAAGGTGCAGGCGGGCAGAGTTCTCGTTGACGGCCTTGGCGTTGGCGATGTAGGATCTATCGTCCTCAGAGACAGAAAGCACCTTGCGGAGGACGGTCTTATCGTGGCTGTTGCAACTATCGAAAGCGAGAGCGGAACAATTCTTGCAGGCCCCGACATTCTCTCCCGTGGATTCGTTTATGTAAGGGAAAACGAGGAGATGATGGAGGCTGCAAGGGATATCCTCAGGAAAACTCTCGAATCCTGCCTGTCCGACGGCGTAAGAGACTGGAACAGCATCAAGTCGGGTCTCAGAGATTCCCTCAGCGACTATATCTATATGAAAACCAAGCGCAATCCTATGATACTCCCAATTATCGAGGAGATATAACACTAATAACCAACAGGTTCTTAGTATGACATATCCCGTGATGAAAACTATGGGAAAGGAATGGTCGTAAAAAATGGCAGGCAAAAACCGAAACCTATTCAAGCTTGTTTCAATGCTTCTTGTGGCAGCCTCGCTTTACTGTGCATTCGGCACACTGCGTGACGGCGGGGATATACGCTTCTGGATATCCCTCTGCATAATCTCACTTATCGGCATTGCATATCTTGTGGTATTCCTGCAAAATGAAAAGGACTATATCGAGATGAAAAAAAAGGCGGAGACTCCCCCGCCCCCCGATGACAACTCCACAGTAAGCCGCTTTTTTATGAATAACTGCCCCGCTCCCGCTATCGTGTGCGATGAAACGGGAAAGGTGCTGAAAAAAACAAAGGGCGCTTCCGAGATATTCCCCCAGCTCAGAGAGGGCGAAAACATAAGCGAGGTCACTTCCATAGACCGCAGCCTTTTTTCCTCCGAGCAGAGCGGCGATGTGAACCGTTTCCAGTGGGAGCATTATATGGTGGAGTCCTTCACCGCCGTAAATACCGAGGAATCGGGCAAGCATTTCACTCTTATGTGCTTTAATGACACCCGTGAAAACGAAACGCTGAAAGACGAAGCCGAGGGCAGCAGGAATTATGTTGCACTTCTGCTCATAGACGAATATGACGAGCTTTTCTCCTACGAAAAGGACTCCAAGCGCAGCGAAGTGGTCATAAGGATAGACAGGATAGCCGAAAGGTTCATCGAAAAGCACAACGGACTTCTGAAAAAGCTTTCCGATGACAAGTACCTTGCCATTATCAGCGAAAAAGAGCTTAAAGGTATGGAGGAAAAGGACTACCTTGCATTTCTCGAGGATATGCACAATATCCACGTTTCCGAACGCACCCATGTGTCCCTTTCAATGGGCATAGGTAGAGGCGGCGAGAACCTCAGAGAAAGCGAGGAGCTTGCAAGAACAGCCCTCAGCATCTCTCAGAAGCAGGGCGGTGACCACGTTGTCATCAAGCAGGATATGAACGATTCGGGCTACATCTCCTACGGCGGTGCTGCAACCAAGACCGAGGTAAATTCCCAGTCAAAGGTGAAGATATTCAGCGACAATCTGAGAAATCATCTTGCCGCTGCGGACAGGGTGATAATAATGGGTCACAGCTACAGCGATATGGACGCTGTAGGCGCAGCTTCGGGCCTTGGGGGCGCTCTCCGTGCACTGGGCTTTGAATCATATGTGTATGTTAACCGTGAGACCACTCTTGCCATTTCCCTTATGGAACGTCTTTACACCAACGTAAAGAGCGAGGCATCAGACCTTTATGTGTCTGAGAGCAAAGCGCTGGAGCTTATGACCGACGATACTCTTCTCATAATCGTGGACGTGAGCACAAAAACTCAGCTTGACAGCTCCGCAATATATCAGAATGCCCAAAAGGTCATCTACATCGACCACCACATTCAGAATATAAATCCTATCGACAATTACATCGACCGCTATCACGACCCCGATGCTTCCTCCGCCAGCGAGATCGTCACCGAGGTCATCAGATATTTCAGCCTGAAAAAGAAGTTTTCCTGCTACTATGCGGATGCCCTCCTTGCGGGCATTATGCTTGACACCAAGGACTTTGTTATGAAAACAGGGGTGCGCACCTACGAGGCTGCGGCATTCCTTAAGGATCAGGGCGCAGACCCCGTATCCGTAAAGCTCCTGTTCGCAAACTCCTTTGACACCGACAAGCTCCGTTCAAGGCTTGTGGAGACCGCAAAGAACTACAAAAACTACGCCATCACCGTTATTACCCGTGAGCTTTTCGACGAGTATTCCAAGATAAAGGAAGAAAGCCTTGAAGCGGCAAGAAAGGTAGTCATATCCCGTGGCGGCGAGCTTTCCGAGGAAGAGCTTGAACAGGCTGCATTGAAGTATGCCTCCGACAAGCAGTCGGGCTTTATCAAAATAGCCGCTGCACAGGCGGCAGACCAGCTTCTGAACACTATGAACATCAAGGCAAGCTTTGCCGTGTTTATGCTGGATAATACCGCTGTAAACATCTCCGCCCGCTCCTACGGGACCGTAAGCGGCGGCGCAAATGTGCAGGATATTATGAAGCGTGTAGGCGGCGGCGGTCATATCACAATGGCGGCTGCACGGCTTGCGGGCAAAACTCTTGAAGAGGCCTGCGATATGCTGAAGGAAGCCATAGATTCCTATGACTCGGCTATGCAGTCGATATGACAACTTAAAAGTATCAAAAGGACTGATAACAAATAGGTATTTTTTCAAAGCTGTACTTCTCCGCCGCAGGAGCTGTAAAACGGCTCACAGGCAAGGTTGCGCCCACGCTTTATATGGAGGAGACCGAACAGCATTTTGCCGATGTTTTCGGCTTTGACCCGGACGACACCCGTGTATTTCACGAGCTGATGTCAGACATCGTGCACATTGATGTTCACATCGTTCCCCCCGATGAAAACAGACCCTTTTATCTGCTTTTCACCACGGGAATGAGCGACAAGCCTATGACGCTCCCCGATGAATGCACCTGGGACGAGAGAAAAATACACGAAAGAGCCGAGGTATATTGCCTCTGTCTCTTATACACATCTCCGAGCCCACGAGACGCTACGCTATCT
>CAMBJF010000067.1 GCA_945867875.1 uncultured Ruminococcus sp.
GTATATAGTATTTGCTTCCTCTTGTCAACAGCCCCGATTTACAAAAAGAGACGGCAAATTTGTGTAATTTGCCGTCTTGACTTTTGTATGATTTTATGATTGTGAACCGCTGTTCTTTCTGAATCCCATATAGCTTTCAAGGATTATCACAGCTGCCACAGCGTCAACAACATTTTTCCTCTTTTTGCCACGAACATTGACTTCATTCAGATAATTATGTGCGGAAACTGTGGTGCATCTTTCGTCCCACATAACCACTTCTATCCCCGTCATTTCTTTGAGCTTCTCACCGAAGAGAGCGCATTTTTCAGCCCTCTCACCCACGGTGTTATTCATATTTTTGGGGTATCCCACCACAATAAGCTCGGCTTTTTCGCTTTTGGCAAGCTCAGCGGTCTTTTCAAGGCATCTGTCAAAATTCTTTTCAAAAATCACTGTAAGAGGTGAGGCAAGAAATTCACTTTTGTCACACATTGCAATGCCTGTCCTGCTGTCGCCGAAATCTACACCCATTATTTTCATACTTTGTCCGTCCCCTCTCACTTTTTGTCATCGGCACACCATTTTGAGACCGCCAGAGTGGAAAGCCCCTCAGTCAGATGTGTGCTGTCATTTTTGAAGATTATTCTCGGTACAAGCTCATCGCTGTATTCGATAAGGGAAACAGCCGTATTATCAGCCCAGCCGGGATCGGCATAGTTTTCCCATTCTCTTCCTTCGGCACAGTTAAGATACGCTTTTATCGCCATTCCGTGGGACACAACGGCTATGGTTTTTCCCATATTTGCAGCAGCGATACGTTTCATTGCCGCTTTCATACGGTCATAAACCTGTTTGGTGGATTCACCGTTCGGAGCTGTGAAATGATTTATTTCAGTTTTCCACAAATGATACTCCTCAGGGAATTTTTCGGGAAGTTCAGACCATTTCACGCCTTCCCAGTCGCCGCCGTTTATCTCCATAATCCCATTATCGGTGATAATGTCAAGCCCATGGTATCTGTTTACGGCTTCGGCAGTGGAAAAAGCTCTTTTCAGCGGGCTTGAATATACTGCTTCTATCGGGATACCCTTAAATCTTTCCGCAAGACAGTCAAGCTGCAAGCGGCCTTTTTCGCTGACTTCGGTGTTTATCCGTCCCTGAAAAAATTCCTTGACATTTCCCTCAGCCTCAGCGTGACGGACAAGATATATCCTTACCACGGCTTGACAGCTCCCACGATATCACGGAGCATAATATCCTTTTCGTTGCAATGATCGGCAAGTCCCTTTGTTATCTTTACGGGAACCATCGGGTCATTGAATATCGCTGCGCCCACCTGGACAAGTGACGCCCCTGCCATCATTATCTCAACAGCGTCCTCCCAGCTTGAAACGCCGCCCATTCCGCATACTGGTATCTTAACGGCATTTGCTACCTGCCATACCATTCTCACAGCCACGGGGAAAACCGCTGGGCCCGAAAGTCCGCCCACGTTATTGTGGAGAATGGGTCTGCCTGTACGGATATCTATTCTCATTCCGAGAAGAGTGTTTATAAGTGAAACGGCGTCAGCGCCCTCAGCTTCGCAAGCCTTTGCAATGTCGGCAATGCTTGTGACATTGGGTGAAAGCTTCATCATAACGGGCTTTTTGGTTGCCTTTCTCACAATGCTTGTGATGTGTGCAGCCCCCTCGCAGGAAACACCGAATGCCGCACCGCCTGCCTTGACGTTGGGGCAGGAAATGTTCACCTCAATCATATCAACATCGGTGCTGTCAAGCTTTTCTGCTATCTCACGGTATTCCTCAGCAGTAGAGCCTGCAATATTTGCGATTATAACGGTATCCTTTGTTTTGAGATAAGGCAGCTCTTCGGCAATAAAATGGTCGATTCCGGGATTCTGGAGACCAACGCTGTTGAGCATTCCCGAAGGTGTTTCCGCAATTCTTGGAGGCAGATTTCCGTTTCTCCTTGTGCCTGTGGTTCCCTTTACTGAGATACCGCCAAGCTCCGAGAGAGAATAAAATTCCTCAAATTCCTTTCCGTAGCCGAATGTACCCGAAGCGGGAACAATGGGGTTCTTGAAGTGAACTCCCGCAAAATCAATTCCAAGTCTTGACATATCAGTCATCGAAAAGCACCTCCTCCGCATCAAAAACAGGTCCGTCCTTGCAGACGTGAGCGTAATATTCTTCGCCGTCCCTTATAGTTCTGCACGCACAAACAAGACAGCCGCCAACGCCGCAGCCCATTCTCTCTTCAAGTGATACCTCGCATTTAACGCCAGCTTCCTTAGCCTGAGAAATTATTCTTTTAAGCATTACAGAGGGACCGCAGGCATAGATGATATCAGGCTTGCCGCTTTTAAGCGTTTCCGCAAGAGCATCGGTAACAAAGCCCTTTCTTCCTGCCGAGCCGTCATCGGTGCAGAGAATGACATCTGCTCCCGAAGCTGCAAAATCCTTCTGCAAAATAACTGCGGAAGCATTTCTGAAACCGCTGATAACAGTTGCATTCCTGCCGTAATGCTGTGCAATGGGCAGCATAGGAGGATTGCCTATTCCACCGCCGATTATAACAGCCTTTTTGTCCTTTTCGAGAAGAGTAAATCCCCTGCCGCCGAGAGGTGCAACGATATCTATAAGCTGTCCCTCAGCAAGCTGTGAAAGAGCCTTTGTACCCTTGCCTCTTACCTCAAAAACGATTCTCAGTGTACCGTTTTCCTTGTCAATACCGCATATGGAAATGGGTCTGCGGAGCATAAATCCGTCAGCCTTGATATTTACAAACTGACCGCACACCGCTGCTTTTGCGATATGTGGACAGCGAATAGTCATATCATATATTTCTGCCGCAATTGCTTTTTTGCTTATAATAGGGTAAAGTCCCTGAGTATATTTCATAAAGCAGATGTCCTCCTTATAATGAGATAGGGGCTGTAACGAAGATATTCAAAGCGTTACAGCCCCGTTTGATGTTTTTATCAGATCTTTGTAATGTCGATCATTTCCATATCGTCGATGTTCTTGCCCATTGCAAGGATATCAGCCACTGCATTTGCCGTATCAATGGCAGTCAGGCAGCATATAGAACGTTCAACGGTCTTTCGGCGTATCTTAACGCTGTCATATGCGGGGATACGACCCTTTGCGGAGGTGGAAATAACGTAATTTATCTTTCCGCTGTCAAGGAGAGACATAACATTGGGCTTTTCTTCGGAAGCCTTGCGGACAACGTTTGCAGCCACCATATTCCTGTTAAGTGTAGCTGCTGTGCCGCTTGTTGCGTAAAGATCAAAGCCAAGCTGCTCAAACTTTTCGGCAACATATATGATCTCCTGCTTGTCGGTGTCACGTACTGTGATAAGAACGCCGCCGTCCTTTTTCATATTATAGCCTGCGGCGATAAGTCCCTTAAAGAGTGCGTCCTCAAATGTTCTTGCGATGCCAAGACACTCACCTGTTGACTTCATCTCAGGACCAAGTGCGGTATCAACATCGTGGAGCTTTTCAAAGCTGAATACAGGTACCTTAACGGCGATGAAATCAGCTTCCTTGTAAAGTCCGCTTTCGTAACCCTGCTCCTTAAGAGTGTGACCGAACATTATCTTTGTGGCGATATCTACCATAGGAACGCCTGTTACCTTGGAAATGTAAGGAACGGTTCTTGAAGAACGGGGATTTACCTCGATTACATATACCTCGTTGTTATAAACAACGTACTGGATATTTACAAGACCGATTACGTTCAGAGCCATTGCAAGGCGCTTTGTGTACTCAACGATAGTCTCTCTTATCTTCTTTGTGAGGGTAAGAGCGGGATATACGGAAATTGAGTCGCCGGAGTGAACGCCTGCACGCTCGATATGCTCCATAATTCCTGGGATAAGGTAATCTGTGCCGTCGCAGATAGCATCGACCTCGACTTCCTTGCCCATCATATACTTATCAATGAGCACAGGATTTTCAAGAGCTGTTCTGGTGATGATCTCCATATACTCAATGATATCCTGATCGGAATGAGCGATTATCATATTCTGACCGCCGAGAACGTAGGATGGACGCATAAGAACGGGATAGCCAAGGTCCTGAGCAGCTTTGAGAGCCTCTTCGGTGTTCATAACGGTGTGACCTGCGGGGCGGGGAATGCCGCACTTGTTAAGAAGCTCGTCAAATCTCTCTCTGTCCTCCGCAGCGTCAATGCTGTCGGCAGATGTTCCGAGAATACGCACACCCATATCGGAAAGGTGCTTTGTGAGCTTGATTGCGGTCTGACCGCCGAACTGTACAACAACGCCATAGGGCTTTTCTGTTTCGATTATTGCCTCAACGTCCTCCTTGGTAAGAGGGTCAAAGTAAAGTCTGTCGCCTGTGTCGAAGTCAGTGGAAACTGTTTCGGGGTTATTGTTGCAGATAACTGCGTCATAGCCCATTTCCTTGAGCGCCCATACGCAGTGAACGGAGCAGTAGTCGAACTCGATACCCTGACCGATTCTGATAGGACCCGAACCGAAAACGATGACCTTTTTCTTGCCTGTGTCGGTGCGGTCAATAAACTGTCTTGCTTCGTTTTCCTCGTCATAGGTAGAGTAGAAGTAAGGAGTTTCAGCCTTGAACTCGCCTGCACAGGTATCAACCATTTTGAATACAGCCCTTGTTTTCTTGGGGCACTTCTGACCGCTTATGCGCTCAATAGTGCTGTCAAGATAGCCGTATTTCTTTGCAACATCATATTTTTCACAGGTAAGCTCGCCGTCTTCAAGCCACTTTTCAAGGTCTGCAAGGTTTTTGAGCTTTGAAAGAAACCACATATCGATCATAGTGATCTCGTGTATCTTTTCAAGTGCAACTCCCCTCTTTATTGCCTCAAAGACAACAAAGGAGCGCTCATCATCAACATTGTAAAGTCTGTTATATACCTCTTCATCTGAAAGCTTTTTCAGCTTTTTGAGGTTCATTGAGTCAAGTCCAAGCTCAATTGAACGGACAGCCTTCATCATAGCGTGCTCAAAAGATGTACCGATAGCCATAACTTCACCCGTTGCCATCATCTGAGTGCCGAGAGTACGCTTTGCATAAACGAATTTATCGAAAGGCCACTTGGGGAACTTAACAACAACATAGTCAAGGGCAGGCTCGAAGCAGGCATATGTCTTTCCTGTTACCTGATTGATTATCTCGTCAAGAGTGTAGCCGATAGCGATTCTTGTGGCAACCTTTGCGATAGGATAACCGGTAGCCTTTGAAGCAAGTGCGGAAGAACGGGAAACTCTGGGGTTAACCTCGATCACCGCATATTCAAAGGAAGTGGGGTGAAGCGCAAACTGACAGTTGCAGCCGCCCTCTACCTTAAGCTCGGAAATAATGTTCAGAGCCGCAGTTCTGAGCATCTGATATTCCTTATCTGAAAGAGTTACCGCAGGAGCGATAACGATAGAGTCACCTGTGTGAACGCCGACAGGGTCAAAGTTTTCCATTGAGCAGACAGTGATAACATTGCCCTTTCTGTCACGGATAACCTCAAACTCGATCTCTTTCCAACCGCTGATGCACTTCTCAACAAGTATCTGAGTAATGGGAGAAAGTCTCAGACCGTTTGTGGCGATATCAATAAGCTCTTCCTCATTATTTGCGATACCTCCGCCTGTTCCGCCGAGGGTAAATGCAGGACGGACGATAACGGGATAGTCAATTACCTTGGCAAATTCCACAGCATCGGGAACATTTTCAACAACCTTTGAGGGGATAACAGGCTCGCCTATCTTCTCCATAGTATCCTTGAAAGCCTGTCTGTCCTCAGCCTTGTGGATAGTCTCAGGATTAGCGCCGAGGAGCTTGACATTATTCTCCTCAAGGAATCCGCATTCGGCAAGCTGCATTGAAAGTGTCAGACCTGTCTGACCGCCGAGGGTGGAAAGAATGCTGTCGGGCTTCTCGATCTTTATTATCTTCTTGACAACATCAAGTGTAAGAGGCTCGATATAGACCTTGTCAGCCATAGCCTTATCGGTCATAATTGTAGCAGGGTTTGAGTTGATAAGAACAACTTCAAGGCCCTCCTGCTTAAGAGCACGGCACGCCTGAGTACCCGCATAGTCAAATTCGGCAGCCTGTCCGATAATAATAGGACCCGAGCCGATAACAAGAACCTTTTTTATATCGCTGCGAAGCGGCATTTTACTCAGCCTCCTTTGAGGATTTCATCATATCAATAAATTCATTGAAAAGATAAGCAGTATCCTGAGGTCCACCGCAAGCCTCGGGGTGGAACTGAACGGTGAAGCAGGGGAACTTTTTGTATCTTACGCCCTCGCAGGTGCCGTCATTTGCATTCTTATGGGAAACCTCGCCTACCTCGGGGTCAAGGCTGTCATTAATAACAGCATAGCCGTGGTTCTGAGATGTAACGAATGTCCTGTCAAGAGCAATGTCGATAACAGGCTGGTTTGCACCTCTGTGACCGTATTTGAGCTTTTCGGTCTTTGCACCGTTGGCAAGAGCCATAAGCTGATGACCGAGGCAGATTCCGAAAACAGGGATATTATATTCCTTGATCTTTTTCAGATTTTCAATGATGTCGGTGTTCTCGGCAGGGTCGCCGGGACCGTTTGAAAGCATAATTCCGTCAGGGTTCATAGCCTTGATATCCTCAGCAGGAGTGCCTGCGGGAACAACAGTAACATTGCATCTGCGCTTTATGAGCTCTCTTCTGATGTTGAACTTGTAGCCGAAATCGTAGAGAACCACGTCATAAAGAGGATCTTCTGCCTTAAATGTCTCAGGCTTGTCCACAGTAACGGACTTGACCGCATTCTTTATTGAGAAAGCCTTTATCTGTTCGAGAAGCTCGTCCTTTTTCTCGTAAACATTTTCCGTGGTGATAACGCCGTTCATAACGCCGCTTTCACGGATTATTCTTGTAAGACATCTGGTGTCAATGGAGTGGATACCGATAATGTTATGCTTTTTAAGGAACTCGTCAACATTTCCCTCGCATCTGAAATTTGAGGGGGAATTGCACCATTCTCTTACGATATATCCGCTTACACATGAGCCCTTGGATTCGTAATCAGTGTCATTCACGCCATAGTTTCCGATAAGCGGAAAGGTCTGTGTGACGATCTGACCGAAGTAGCTGGGGTCAGATAAGGTTTCTTCATAGCCGGTCATACCCGTTGCAAAGACGATCTCGCCGATAGATGTTCCCTTTGCTCCAAAGGAATATCCCTCGAAAATACGTCCGTTGGCAAGCATAACATAAGCCTTGTCTCCCATATTGAATAAAGACATAAGTTATCCTCCTAAAATTTATTGCCATTGCCGAAATCGGCAGGTTTATCAGTTGTTTTCGGGTGCTTTTATCTGAGGAATGTGAGAGGTGATGTCCTCTTTCATTCTGAGCACTTCACGTCTTGCCGCAGCGGCATAATCGTGCTCATCGCAGCCCTCTTTCTTGTATGCGCACATTACTGCACGGGAAGAATTTACGATAGCGCCGAGGCCGTTCTTGTCAAATCCACCTGCAACGCCCTCAGCTCCGCCGCCCTGTGCACCATATCCGGGAACGAGGAAGAATGTGTGAGGGAGCTTTTCTCTCATTTCTGTGAGCATTGCGGGATATGTTGCGCCCACTACCGCACCAACTGCGGAATATCCGTATTTGCCGATGCTGTCAGCACCCCATTTTTCGCACATATCGCCCATTGTCTCGTAAATGGTCTTGCCGTCGCAGAGACGTCTGTCCTGAAGCTCACCTGATGACTTGTTGGAGGTCTTTACAAGTACGAAAATGCTGCCGCCTGTTTTAAGAGCAGGAGCGATTCCGTCTGTGCCGAGATATCCGTTTACTGTGAGAGAGTCAGCACCAAAGGGCTGTTCCTTTTTGCCGAACACATCGGTAGTTCCAAGGTATGCAGCGGAATAAGCTTCCATAGTTGCGCCGATATCATTTCTCTTGCCGTCAAGGATAACATACATTCCCTTGGACTGAGCGTATCTGATAGTCTTGTAAAGTGCCTTTACTCCATAATAGCCGTACATTTCGTAATATGCAGCCTGAGGCTTTACAGCGGGAACTACGTCGCATACAGCGTCAATGATGCCCTTGTTGAACTTGTAAAGAGCGGCAGCAGCAGCCTTGAAACCCTCGCCGTGCTTTGCGATGCACTTTTCCTTGATATATTCGGGGATATAATCAAGCTTAGGGTCAAGACCTACAACTGTAGGATTCTGTGTTTCGATTATTTTGTCAATGAGTCTGTCAAATGACATATTATCACTCCTTTTCATTGCTGACGGATATTCATATATTACCTTTCCGTTTGAAACGGTAAGAAGGACTTTTCCTGTGAGCTTTTCACCCTTGAACACGCTGTTTCGGGACTTTGATGCAAATTTCTCAGGCTCTACAGTCCACTCTCTGTTAAGGTCTGCTATCATAAATTCAGCCTTTGCACCCTTTTCTATCTTTGCCTCGGGAACGCCGATAAGCCGTCTCGGAGCAGCGGACATAAGAGTTACAAGCTTTGTAACGGGAAGTCCTGCTTTCTTGCAAAGAGTTGTATATGAAGCGGCAAAGGAGGTTTCAAGACCTACAACGCCGTTGGGTGCTTTGAGAAAATCAGCTTTTTCCTCAGGACTGTGGGGGGCGTGGTCGGTGACGATGCAGTCAACAGTACCGTCAATAACGCCCTCGAGAACTGCTTTAACATCAGCCTTTTCTCTCAGAGGAGGATTCATTCTGAAATCCGCATCTCTTGCAAGAAGCTTGTCATCGGTGTACATAAAATAGTGAGGAGCAGTCTCGCAGGTAACTCTTACTCCCCTTTTCTTTGCGTCACGGATAATACCGATGCTGCCCTTTGTGGAAACGTGGCAGATGTGTATTCTTGCACCGCAGGAATCCGCAAGAGCTATCTCACGGGCAGTTATGCTGTCCTCAGAAGCCCTGTCCATACCCTTCACGCCAAGCTTTTCGGATATCTTGCCCTTGTTCATAATTCCACCGTTTATAATGGCGAGGTCCTCGCAGTGAGATGCCACAAGAAGACCGTTCTCATTTGTCTTTTCAAGGGCACTTCTCATCATTTCCGCATTTTCAACAGGTCTGCCGTCATCGGATATCATCTTTATGCCCGCTTTTACGTATTCGTCATAATCCGCAGCCTCAGCGCCGCTCATACCCTTTGTAACCGCACACACGGGATATACCTTTACTCCTGTGGGCTCAGCCTTTTTCATAATGTAATCGGCGATCTCCACACTGTCGCAGACGGGCTTGGTATTGGGCATACACGCAACTGCCGTAAATCCTCCTGCAGCCGCAGCCTTGCATCCCGTGACCACATCTTCCTTATAGGTAAATCCGGGGTCTCTGAAATGAACGTGGATATCGCAGAGAGCGGGAAATGCTGAAAGACACGAGCAGTCATAAACAAGGTCTGCATCGCAGTCAATATTTTCCGCAACTTCGGCAATAGTGTCGCCGTCAACGAGGATATCAGCCTTTATTTCGTCATTTTCGCTGTAAACCGTCAGATTTTTGTAAAGTGTTTTCATTGATCCATTCCTTTCATATCAGCTTCATTTTCAAGAATGACCACCTTGTCACAGCCGTCAGCCTCATTTACCATTACCCTTACAGTTTCTTCACGTGAGGTAGGAACATTTTTTCCCACATAATCGGGGCGGATAGGAAGCTCTCTGTGCCCTCTGTCGACGAGCACCGCAAGCTGGATATTCTTGGGTCTGCCCCTGCTCATAACTGCATCAATGGCAGCTCTGCAGCTCCTTCCCGTAAAGATGACATCATCAACGAGAATGACCCTTTTGTCCCTTACGTCAAAAGAAACAGAGGACCTGTCGCTGTCGGAAGCCTTGGTATCATCACGATAAGCGGTGATATCAAGGATACCCACAGGAACATCAAAGCCCTCTGTTTCCCTGATGCGTGAAGCTATTCGCTCAGCTATATAAACGCCTCTTGACATAATTCCGATAAAGCAAAGATCATCAACGCCCTTGTTCCTTTCGATTATCTCACAGGAAATGCGGGCGATGGCACGGTTCATAGATTTTTCGTCAAGAATGACCGCTTTCTGAAGCATCTTAGCTTACCTCCGAATAAAAAAACTGTCTGCCGATCCCGACAGACAGTTTTGAAAATTCATATAAAACCGCAGGCTCGCAAATGCGCACTGAGCCTTGCCGCAAATATCAAATTCAAGCTGCCTTGTCGAACTCACGGGATCGACTTAAAGGTTGCTCATTTATCTTGATACATTATACCACATTCTTTTGCTAAAGTCAACAGAAAAAACAATTAATTTTTGATGAATTTGCCTATTACTCATTTTCCTCGCTTATATTTTCGTCAGAAGCAGTATCGGAAGTATCTTTTTTCAGGCTCTTGACCTTAAGTCTGTCCTTTACTGCCGAAAGAGATTCGGAATATTTATGAGTGATAAGCGTCTTTGCAAGGCGCTCTGTAAGTGCGTCCTTTTCCTCAATAAGTCTGCTGTATTCACTTTTCAGTCTGTCCATATTGGCGGCATTCATATCCTGGACCTTTTCCACCACATTGTCCTTAACGTCTATTATCTTGTCAACATTGCTCTTGACCTTAAGTGTACCCGAAGCAAGCTTCATTCCGACTTTGACCGAACCTGAGAGCATAAGCTTGGATATCTCATCAATACGTCTGAATTTCTCGTTCAGCTTTTTAACAGCCATAAGCGACACCGCAGTATCCACCGCAATGAGCACAGACATAACGATAACTATGGTTATTCCTGCTTTGAGCGGTATTGAATCAATAGCTTTTTCCACCATTGGCTGAATATAACGTATAACTACAACACAGCCTGCACCGAAAAATATGGAATTTCTCAGACATATGTAACCCTTGTAGTTGAATTTCATATTGGAATAATCCCACCAGCGTGCGTGAAAAATCTTTTCCATTCCCCAGCCAACAAAAAGCTCAAAAGCGGTGCAGAGTATGGTGCCTGTCTCTTATACACATCTGACGCTGCCGACGATATGC